>JAPPKT010000044.1 GCA_028819675.1 Caldilineaceae bacterium
ATTGAGGCCCGTCTGGACGATACCTTCTTTGCCTGGTACGGGCCCATCGATGGCTCCGGCGCAATCTACTACCGAATTCAAAGCCCGGCTCTGATAATCGAATTTCTGACGCGCGGCCCGGTTGACGTCACCAATGGCCACTATCATTCGATCTACCGTGACCCAACCAATGAATATGGCCGGCAATGAAAGCAATGGATGGCCCGCCTTGGCCTGTTGCCCGCAGTTTCGTCCGTCGCGTCCCTTGAAGCGTGCCCGCCGCGGCCGCCCGACAGTTTCTTTCCCTTTCTCCTAGGAGTGCCTGAGCCCAAGATAACGAATGTTCTCCTATTACCCCATCTACAGAGGTTACTTCCGCACCTCTATCATGATGATGATCCAGTATCGGATAGCGATGCTGATCTGGCTCCTGGGCGGCATCATCGAGCCGCTCATGTATCTGGTCGTATGGCGCACAGTCTCCCAGCAGCAGGGCGGCGCCGTCGGTAGCTACAGCACAAATGACTTTGTCGTCTATTTCATCGCCATGATGATGGTCAGTCACGGGACCTTCACCTGGATCATGTGGGAGTACGTCTATCGCATCCGCATGGGCCAGTTCTCGGTAATGCTCCTCAAACCAATCCACCCCATCCACAGCGACATCGCCGACAACATTGGCTACAAATTCCTGACACTGATCGTGATGGGGCCGACCGTCCTGCTGCTTGCCTGGTTCTTCGACGCCTCCTGGCAGCCCACCTACTGGTCACTGGCCGCCTTCGTTCCTGTGCTGATTCTGGCCTTCCTTATGCGCTTCTACTGGGAGTGGTCCCTCGCCATGGTCGCATTCTGGACACTGCGCATCGATGCCATGAACCAGGCCTACATCGTCATCATGCTCTTCTTCTCCGGCAAGCTGGCCCCGCTCACCCTCTTCCCGGAGATCGTGCAGCGCGCCGCCGACCTGCTACCCTTCCGCTGGATGCTCGCCTTTCCCGTTGAGCTCCTTCTCGGACGCGTCACCCCCCGCGATCTGCTAATCGGCATCGGCGCACAGCTATTCTGGTTGCTCGCCGGTTTTCTCCTCATGCAGCTCATCTACCGGGCCGGAATCAAGCGCTACGCCGCCTTCGGAAACTGACACGCATCTCCATCTATGTTCTACATTCGCCTCTTTGCCACCTACCTTCGTATCGGAATCCTGGGTGAACTGGAATACCGGGCCAATTTCTGGATTAGTCTCGTGCAATCCGCCCTGGATCTGTGCGTGGCCCTCGGCGGTCTGGCCGTCGTCTTCAGCCATACCGACACGCTGGGCGGCTGGCGTCCGGAAGAGCTCCTGGCGCTGGTTGGCGTCTACTTCCTAATCGGCGGTCTGATCCGCACCATCATCCGCCCCTCAATGACCAAATTCATGGACGACGTGCGACGGGGTACGCTCGACTTCACCCTCACCAAACCGGCCGACTCACAGGTGCTGGTCAGCATCCAAAGCGTCGAAATCTGGCGCCTCGTCGACGTGCTCATCGCTCTGCCAGTGCTCGCCATCGCGCTCATCCGGCTCGGCGCCCATCTGGGGCTCATCGATACCGCCGTCTTCGCCGTCACTCTGTTGAGCGGCGGCTTGATTATCTACAGCTTTTGGCTTATGCTCAGCACCTGCGCCTTCTGGTTCGTCAAGGTCGAGAACATCCAGGTCATCTTTATGAGCATGTGGCAAGCCGGCCGCTGGCCCGTCAGCATCTATCCCGCCTGGCTGCGCGCCGTGCTGACATTCCTGGTCCCGGTCGCCTTCGCCACCACCGTTCCCGCCTCCGCCGTCAGCGGCCGCATCACCGACGCCAACCTCGTCGGCACAGTCGCCCTGGCCGTCGCCATGCTTATCGTCTCCCGCTGGTTCTGGCGCGTGGGCATCCGCTTCTATTCCGGCGCCTCAGCCTGACAATTTAAGGAGAAAAGTCAATGCGGATACTCATCACATCGGCCGGCCACGATCGCAGCACGGCCCTGGCCGACCACCTGGCCCAAAACCACGAGATCAGGCTCACCGAGCGGACGCATGTCGAAACCGAGCGCGAATTTGCCCTCTCCGCGCTTGGACACGACAGCTCTACAAACCTGCTCACACGCGGCATCGACGCCATCATCCACGCCGTGGAGCCTCTGCCCGGGGAAGACGTGAGCTCGCAACTCGACGCCGCCACCCGCTGTACCTACAACCTGCTCATGGCCGCGGCCGAAGAGGGCGTCCAGCAGGTCATCCTCCTCAGCACGCTCGAGCTCATGGCCGGCTATCCCCCCGGTTATCGCGTCGCAGAAACCTGGCGGCCTCTGCCCAGCACCGAGCCGCCAACCCTCACAAAACACATGGCCGAGCAGGTGAGCCGTGAATTCGCCCGCGAAGGCAGTCTGGGTGTCACCGTCCTTCGCCTAGGGGAAGCGTCCTACAAGACCATTGCCGTCGCCGTCGACGAGGCCCTCGCCGAGCCCGCCTCGCTCGCCGCCAAACACAGGTCACGTGAAGAAGGCGGCGCTGAAGCCTGGTCCATCACACACATAGGGGAAAGAGCATAATGAATGTACTCATTCTCGGCGGCGCAGGCATGCTTGGCCCCTACGTGGCCCGCGAGCTGGCGCCCAACCACAACCTGCGCATCACCGACATCAACCCGCCGCAAGAAGATCTCCCAGGCGAATTCCTCCTGCTCGACGTCTCCAACCTGGACGGCGTCGTCGCCGCCGCCACAGGCATGGACGCCATCGTCAACCTTTCCGTCCTCCGCCGCGACCGCCAAACTGCCTGGGACGTCAGCACCCGCGGCTGCTACAACATGATGCAGGCCGCCGTCACCCACGGCATTCGCCGCGTCATCAGCACCGGGCCGCACTTCACAGTCGCCGGACGCCATATCACCGAAGTCCATGACTTCGACATCGTTCCCGACATCCCTCCGCAACCGGGAACCAACCTCTACGCCCTGACCAAGGCCATGGGCCTGGAAATCTGCCGCGTCTTCACCCAGCATCACGACATCAGCGTGCAGCACTACCTCTTCTACAACTTCAAAGACCCTGCCGCCATCCAACCCGGCGAACACTACGCTCCCTACGTCATCTCCTGGGAAAACTCGGCCGAAGTCTTCACCCTCGGGCTCGACATCGACCTCGACGCGCTGCCCTCCCGCAACGAAGTCTTCTACGTCTTCGCTGACATGCCCCACGGCAAGTTCAGCAACGAAAAGACGAAACGCATCCTCGGCTTCAAACCGCGCAAGGACGTGGAGATTCTTTGGAAGTAGAGAGACTTTTCTGCGAAGAAAGCTTCAGCCAAACGGGAGTTACACATCGCCTGTGTAAATCTCTGGGCAACTACACATCGCGTGTGTAAATTTGGGCCGTTTCTGAGGGAAATTTTGCGGAAAATTCGAATTACACGTCGCCGGTGTAAATTTTGGGACGTCCCTCGGCAAAAGCGCAGGCGGCAGAAATCGCACATCGACCATGTGATTTCCCGGCTGTTTCCTGCAAAAATCATTCGCCGAAGATCGTAATTTCGCGATGCTTGTTCAGAATGTCTGACGTCCCTTACAAAGCCGTTGCAACAGCACCAACCGCTAACCACGTGTTACCGTATCGGAGTTGAGCAAAAAAAGTCGGGAACTGAAGAAGCTCTACCCTTCCCTCGCGGAAGAGCGAAAACTGTGGCGCGTTGGCTTTGCCCGCGTTGCCGGCCTCGACGAGGCCGGACGCGGCGCGCTCGCCGGTCCCGTCGTGGCTGGTGCCGTAATTCTACCCGAAAACACCAGGCGCGCCGGGCTCTGGGCCGAAGTCCAGGATAGCAAGCTGCTGTCGCCCCCGCGTCGCCAAGAGCTGGCCGATCGCATCCGGGAGCAAGCTGCGGCCTGGTCGCTGGGTGAAGCCTCAGCCGCCGAAATCGATGCCCGAGGCATCGCCCCCGCTACCCGCCTCGCCATGCGTCGTGCCGTACAGGCCCTCTCGCCATCCCCCGATCACCTGCTCCTCGACTGGGTCCAGCTCAAGTCGCTGAATCTTCCCCAGTTGAGCTTCACCAAAGGCGATCTGCGTATCGTCTCTATCGCCGCCGCCTCCATCCTGGCCAAGGTCCATCGCGACAGTTTGCTCCGCCAGCTGCATGAAAGATACCCGGCCTACGGCTTCCACAGCCACAAAGGCTACGCCGCCCGCACCCATCTCGCCGCTATCGAGAAACTAGGCCCGTGCTCAGCCCACCGCCGCTCCTTCTCGCCCCTGCGTAAAGACGAAACCCTGTTCGGCTGAGCTGGTCATTCGAAGCTCAATCGCCTGCCAGCGCCGCCAGCAGCGCCAGCGCCAACTGCTTCGTTTCCAATAATGGCCGCGGTTCCACCTGCTCCCTGCTCTGGTCCTGCGTGTCATCCCAAAACTGGACCTCTTCGCCGGAATCACCGGGCATGGCAGCCGCTTTTGCGCGTTTGGCGTCCTGCCCGCCGGCAAGCTGCGCATTGTCCACCAGCAACACCGGCCCCACACACGCAGGGCATCCGTAGCGGCATCCGCAACTGCGGATTAAGTCCGCCGCCCCCGCCATCAGCTCGTCGTGCCGCTCATACAACTGCTCGCTGAATCCGATTCCGGCGGGAATGCGTTCGTAAATGTAGATACGCGGAGCGTTTGGCTCCTCCTGAGACGGTGGCGAAGCAGCCGGAGGTCGGTCCGATAGCAGCACACTCTTGAGCCGCGGTCGAATGATGGCAACGTCAATATCGCGCCGGTCACACATCAGATGCAGTGGCGCCAGATTGCCTAGCGCATACGCCACCCCGTCCATCCCGGTTCGCGCCCTGACACCTGCCTCCAGCCGGTGATGACAACGTCGGCAGAGCAGCACCAGGTTGTCGAGCCTGTTTGCCTCCAGGTCATTTCGATTGAGCCCCGGAATATAGTTGAAGACTCGAAACGGTACCCGGTGATGCACGTCATGCTGGCGGTTGCGGGTCTCCGCCGCGCCGCACTCGGCACAGCGGTAGCCGTCTCGTTCACGCGTCTTGGCGCGTTGCCTCTGCCAGTCAGGACCGTAGTCGTTGGGGGAATCCCGCCAGTCCCCCGCCTCCATCAGCGCCTCCTGCGCCTCAGCCGTCACTTCCAGCCAGAAGCCGGCCGTATCCAGCGTCGTCGGCGGGTAGTCAAGCGGCAGAATCCCAAGATTTTCATGCGTAAACCGTCGCACTCGTCGGTACTGCGTTACCTGCGAGGTCACGAAAATCTCCCCGTAACCCAGCTCCGCTCCGTCGCTCACGCGGCTCCCATGCACCGATATCACCTCAATCTCAGTTTCGCCGCTGGCCTCCGTGTAGTATTCGACGTCCGACGGCCAAACCCACGCCTGTCTTTCCTCCAAGTCCAGCTTCTCGACCAGAAAGCTGCGCCCCTCGTGAATGTAGACCGCCCCCTCATGCACCTGTAACGTCGCGTTGGCCGCGTCCACCTCTCCTACAACCGTAAATCGCTCTTCATTCTGTCTGAATGTCACGCCTGCGTCAGCCGTGCGCCGACCGCCCGTCCTCTCCTCCCTGCCTCCGCTGCCGGAATCAGTCGCCCTGTCCGAACTCCCCGCCTGGACTACTATAGGTTCGCCGCCAACGCTTCGCAGTCCGAACTGCCGCGAAGGATATCCCTCTCCCCGCCAAATGAAGCGGCTACCGAACTGTTGCACGCTATTCTCTTCAGCCAGCAACTCCAGTACCTCACCAGTGAAAGGGGAGCCCCCAAACCGGTCCCCTACTGCAAACGGCAGTTCAAACGCCGCGCAGCGCATCTGGTCCACCAGCAGAACCAGGTTGTCCGCGTTCGCAAATGCCCTCTCCGGTGACCGCTGCAGGAGATAATGCGGATTGTTGACCACATACTGGTCCAACGCCCCGGCCGTTGCCACCAGCACCGCCACAGACTCTCCGGTCGTTCGGCCAACCCGGCCCCACTGCTGCCACGCCGCCGCGATCGTCCCCGGGTAGCCGCAGATCACCGCCGCCTCCAACTGGCCGATGTCAATCCCCAACTCAAGCGCATTCGTAGCAACCACTCCTCGAACGTTTCCCTTCCGCAGACCCGCCTCGATCTGACGGCGCTCCAACGGCAAATATCCTCCCCGGTAACCACGCACTGCCCCAGGAGAGATGTGAGCAGCGTATTCCTCCCCCTCGCTACCGCTTCCCTGCAGGCCCTCCCGAATGTAGCTGAGCAGCAGTTCGACTGTCAGGCGCGCCCGGCCGAAGACAATCGTCTGCAATCCGCCCTTCAAGAACCGGATCGCCAGTTCCTGGCTTTCCAATACGCTACTCCGGCGCAAACCCTGGACCGGGTCGAACAGGGGCGGCGCGTACAACACAATGTGCTTTCGCCCCTGCGGCGCGCCGTTATTGTCGATGACTCTTGTTGGATGTTCGCTGAGGCTTTCAGCCAGTTGCTGTGGGTTGGCGATCGTTGCACTGGTCAGCAGGAATTGGGGATGGCTGCCGTAGTGGCCCGCGACCCGCCGCAGTCTCCGCAGAACATTGGCCACGTGGCTGCCGAATACCCCGCGATAGCTGTGCATTTCATCGATGATGACGTAGCGCAGTCCCGCGAAAAAGCGCGCCCATTCGCCGTGATAGGGCAGTATCCCTGCGTGCAGCATGTCCGGATTGGAGAGAACGGCGCGGGCACTTTGCCGGATCGGCCGTCGCTCCGCAGACGGCGTGTCGCCGTCGTAAGCCGCGACAGAGCCCGCACCGGCCAGCCCGTCTTCGCCGGTGGCGTCTAATGCGGCTACCTCGCCAATCCAATCTCCAAGCTCTGCCAGCTGATCGTGGGCCAGCGCCTTCGTTGGGAAGAGGAAAAGAGCCGTTGCGTCGGGATCGCTGAGCAGGGCTTGCAGCACCGGCAGAACATAACAGAGCGTCTTTCCGCTTGCTGTGGGCGTAACGACTGTGACTGAGGGGTCGCCAGCCAGGGCAGAGGTTACGGCTTCGGCCTGATGGCTGTAGATCTGCTCAATCCCCCGGCGCCGCAGCGCCTCCCTCAGCGCCGGATGCAGCTCTGCCGGCAGTTCTTCCAATTGGCCGGCGCGGGCCGGCAGCGTCTCCCAAGCGGTGACGTTGGCCATAAAGCCTCCGTCCCGGCCCAGTTCGGCGATGACATCTCCGATGCTCATGATCGTTGCTGGTGGACTACTGCGGCTAGGCGGGCTTCTCGACTACCCCCTTGTTACACGCCAGTGATCCGGAAACCGCTGCCCTTCACCTTATTGCGGATGTTGATTCCGATGAGTACCGCTGTCAACCCTTCGCTGACGCTGCTGTTTAACAGCGGGCCGGCGTCAATACCCCGCATTCCCGCCGCCCGCGCCAGCTCTATCGCCGTCTGCTTTGCCGCTTTGTCATCACCAGTCACGAGGATATCGCAGTCGACAGTGTGTTCCAGCTCCTTCAAATGGGTAGCGCTGATGTTCTGAAACGCAGCCACGACGCGAGCCTCTTCTCCCAGGAATGCCTGCGCCTCTTCCGCCGCCGATCCACCCGGCGGCCGCCATACACGGCTCACTCTCGGCGGCTTCAAAGGGACCACCACACTCACCACCGTCTTTCCCTGACAACCCGCTCGGATCTGTTCCAGTATTCCGGTTTGCGAACTGTATGGGACGCTGAGGACGATCACATCCGCCGCCTCCGCCGCCCCTGCGTTGGAATCGCCGCTGATTCGCGCCGGGAGTTCAGGCGGCATCATCGACTTCAGTTCTGCCGCCGCGGCAACGGCTCGTTCACGGCTGCGACTTCCGATCAAGACCGAATATCCATCCGCCGCCCAGCGCAATGCCAGGCCCGATCCCTCCTCGCCCGTACCACCGATTACGGCGAGCGTTGGTTTGGTCATTGTGACCTCCTCTTTCTCAAAATAGTGGCGCCGGCCGTCACGGCTGCCAGAACCTCTCCCACGTCTCTTGCGCACGCTGCCGGCTGCGCGCGCTGATCTCCGCCTCA
Source organism: Caldilineaceae bacterium (assembly GCA_028819675.1). The sequence continues at coordinate 7,998 of JAPPKT010000044.1, forward strand.
TCCAGCGTCAGCAGTTGCCGATCGCGCATCAGCACGCGGCCATGACAGATAGTGCTGTTCACATGTCCACCGCTGATGCCGAACAGGATATGCCACGGCAGGTTGTCGCTGTTCAGAGGCGTCGTAGGGTGGTAGTCGAGCAGAATGAGGTCTGCAAAAGCGTCGGGGGCTAGAATCCCAACCGGCTTGTCGAAAAAGACACTGGCCAGCCTGCGGTTGTTGTAAACCGCCATTTCCAGCACCTTATCCGCGCCCAGCGTTCGCGGGTCGCCGCTGGTTACTTTGTGCAGTTGGTCGGTCACCTTCATCTCGGCGAACATGTCATTGCTGAAACCGTCGTTGCCGAGTACGACCGGCATCTCTCCCCGCAGCATCGCCGGCACATCGGCCGCGCCCACCGCGTTGTTCATATTCGAACGGGGCTGGTGCGATACGAACGTCCCCGTCTCCCTCAGCAACTCCATCTCCCAACTGTCGATATGAACGCAATGGGCAAAGATACTTTCGTCCCCTGTGATGCCGAACGCGTGCAACCTCTCCACCGTACGTTTCCCGCTGCGGCTCAGGCTGTGCCAGGCGTCCGCAGGATGTTCCGCGACGTGAACATGAAACCGGTCGCTCTCCGCGCGGCAGGCCTCCAGTGTCTCGTCCGAAAGTGTCATGCTGGCGTGTAGACCAAAAGTGGCGGCCACACGCTTCGCCAGCGGCGCACCGCGCACCGCCTCCGCAAAGCGCATGTTCTCGCGAATCCCCGCCCGCGCCGCCTCGGGACCGTCCCGGTCCGTCACCTCGTAACAGAGCACCGACCGCAGCCCGCTGGCGTCGACGGCCGCAGCGATTGTGTCCAGGCTCCCGTCGATCGCATTCTGGCTGGCGTGGTGGTCGATCAGAGTCGTCGTGCCGTTGCGGATGGCATCTACCAGGCAGACCTCCGCTGAGCTCTGTACGCCCTCCATGTCCAGCGACCGGTCCAGCGGCCACCACAGTTTCTGCAGGATCTCCGGAAAATCTTTGGCCGGCTCCCCCGGGATATACATCCCCCTGGCAAATGCCCCGTAAAAGTGAGTGTGAGCGCAGATCATGCCGGGCATCAGCAGTTTACCTTGTGCATTCCATCGCTCGGCCTCAGGATAGCGGCCCAGCAAGATCCCGCTTTCCCCAACATCGACAATCTCGTCGCCGCGCACATAGACGGCGCCATCTGTCAGGATTCGGTTGGAACTGTCAAAAGTAATGACGGTCGCGTTGTGAATGAGCATTCCCTACCTATCTCCCCCTGATCAGGATATCGAACGGTGACCTGAAATCAGTGAAACAATGCACCGTTGGCCACCAAAGTTTAGAAGTATACGGTTGCCCTTTGGAAACGCAAATGCTGGGACGGGCCCGCCACCGATTCCAGTCCAGGTGCGTCTACTGCGGGAACCCTTTCCCTTAGGGCCAGATTCAATCTCACAACGGCTCGCGGGTAGTACCACGCAGCGAGCCCGATTTTCGCAAACCGTGCGAACTCCTTATACTGAATTCTCTGAAACCGTACTAACCTCAGGGGAGCGCTTCGTGAGAATCTTGGTTACAGGCGGAGCAGGCTTTATCGGCAGCCACATCGTGCACTGGCTTCGCAAGGCCGGTTGCGAGGTCGTTGTAGCCGACAATCTGCGAACCGGCCAACGGGCCAATCTCCCCGACGACGTGCCGTTCTATGAAGTGGACATTCGCGATCAACTCGGCCTTGCTAATCTATTTGCGGCCGAACGTCCTCAGGCTGTGGTGCACCAGGCCGCCATGGCGAACGTACGTGAAAGTATGGAAGACCCCATCACCTATGCCGAGGTCAACACTATCGGTACCCTGCATCTCCTGGAATTGGTGAAAGACTACGACTGCTCCAAGTTCATTTTTGCAAGTACCGGCGGCGCAGTCTATGGAGAAGGCCGGCTGCCGAACGAGTCTGCTGTTAAAGGCGATGAGGAAGCCAGCCTGGACCCTAGTCACCCGACTCTGCCTTTCACCGAGGATAGCCCTCCACAGCCCATGGACAACTACGGCGCCAACAAGCTCAGTTGCGAGCACTACATCGAGCTGTACCATCAGAATTATGGCCTGCCCTACGTCATCCTGCGCTACGCCAACGTCTACGGTCCACGCCAAGATGTGAAGGGTGAGGCCGGAGTCGTTGCCATCTTCTCCGGTGCCATGCTGGCCGATCAAACCACCTACATTACCGGCGATGGCAGCCAGCAGCGTGACTTCGTATACGTAGACGATGTCGCCAGGGCCAACATTCTCGCTCTCAACGGTGATCTGACCGGCACCTACAACGTGGGCACAGGCCTTCCAACCGATATCAACACGCTGTACCGGCTGCTCGCGGACCTGACCGGGTACGGCCGCAAACCCGCCAATCGGCCCCGTCCCGCAGGCGAGGTGCGCGCTACCTGGTTGGATTGTTCCAAAGCCGGGAAGGAGTTAGGTTGGGAAGCGGAAATTGACCTCCGGGAGGGCCTGCGCCGCACCGTGGAGTGGGCCAGAAAGGCAGCGGCTACGGCCTAGCCGCAGTCTTGCCGCGCGATCTCCTGCCTTCCGTTCGCCGTCTATTGGGGATTCGATGCACGTCGTCGTCAGTGGCTGGTTCTGGGGACAACCCAACACCGGCAGCGGACAATATCTTCACCGGCTGTTGCCCTATCTGGCGGCTCTGAATGCGCCGTCAAGGGAAAGAAACGCCGCAGACAATCCGGGCCACCGTCAACCGCTCGACCAGGACCAAGAGGCAAACAACCGGGAACAAACCAGATTAACGCTGCTCCTTCCCGGCGAACCCGTGGACAGCAAATATTTCAGCGCGCTGGCCGCGTACCCTTCCCAGCCAACCGCCGTCGTTGCCCCGCCTCCGCCGCTCCCCCGCCAACTTGCAAAGCTCTACTGGGAACAGTTGACCGTGCCTCGCCGCGCCCGCAGTCTGGGCGCCGATCTCCTGCTCGTCCCCTATTGGGCGGCCCCCCTGTGGCAACCTACACCAACCGTCGTCACTGTCCACGACCTGATCCCCCTTCTTCTACCACCCTATCGCGGGGGATGGACGAACCGCCTCTATACCACTCTGGTCGCCAATTCGGCTCGGCGTTGTTCAGCCGTCTTGACCGTTAGCGAGGCCAGCAAACGGGACATTGTCCGTCATCTCGGCCTGCCAGATGAGCGCGTGGTAACGGTCTATCACGGCCCAAACAGGGACGACGACAGCGCGCAGCGTAGTGAAGTCGACGCCGCCCTCTCCCCCAGCCGGCAGATAGCGTGCAAGTACGCATTGCCAGAACGCTACTTTCTCTACCTGGGGGGCTTTGACGTGCGCAAAAACCTCTTGGGGATCGTGCGTGCCTATCGCCGATATCTCGACCTCGGCGGGGATCCAGCCGTAAAGCTGGTCGTGGCGGGCAAACCGCCGCAGACGCATACTCCTTTCTTCCCGGATCCAAAGCGGCTCGTCCGCCAACTCGAACTGACCGACTATGTGCGCTTCATCGGTTGGGTGGACGAGGAAGATAAGGAGCCGCTCTTCGCCGGCGCAACCGCCTTTCTCTTCCCAAGCTTGTATGAGGGATTCGGCATGATGCTGCTGGAGGCCATGGCCGCCGGCTCGCCGGTCATTACCAGTTCGGAGTGAGGCGGAACTCAAACTCCTCGCCGCTATTTGGTGTGTAGCAGACCTGGCGCATGTTCAGCGACGGGTGATCGCGCCCAAACTCCTCGGTGATCTGCCACAGTTCCGGGCTGTCCAGGAAAATTGACATCACTGCAGCGCAGGCCGCCACCGGGTTGGGCACCGATGTGTAGGCGGCCAGCCAGGCGCCCGCCGCTTCGGTGTATCGGCTCTCCGGATGTTCCTCTCCCAGCGTTTCCAGCAGCGACTCAGCCTCTGACCGCTGGTCGTTAAGCGTCAGAACCTGCACCAGCCGGAAGTTAGCCAGCCCCCTTAGCAGCGCCGTCTCCTCTTCGGGGTCCGTCCCCTGAACGCTGCATGGCTGCAGATTTGGCGTCTCCAGCGCATCCTTGTACAACTCAATAGCAGTCGCATAGCTCGCCCGGTTCCCCTCTGGCCCCGCCGATTGCAGCGCAATATTCGCCTCGATCAAACGCAGCCCCAGACAGTTGCTGGCTTCATTCGCACGGTCATAGGACCACGTGCGCCTACGCAGCGGCGAGCCGTCCATGCTGTACCAGATCTCCGTATGCGGTATAACCAGCCCCTTCTCCTCCCTGCCGCTGACACCGCCGCTGAACCAAAGACGACTGACACGAGGAAGATCAGATGACTCGTCTTCGACAATGTCAACCAAGACAGTGCCCTCGGCTACCGCGGCGCCCGGCCCAATCACGGACTGGTAGGCCGCCGTCTCGCTATTCCAGGTAATGGCTTCTACTGTCAGCAGACAAAACGTAGTGCAACGCTCCAACTGCCAGAATAACTCTGCCCGGCCGTCTCCGTTGGCATCACCAATCGCCAGAATGCCGGGTAGTCCCTCTATTTCCGGTGTGTAGACAGTCTCAAAGCTGCCGTCATCCTGCTGGTGCAAGATTAGAACAACACCGTCCGCCCCGCCCGGACCGTATCCATCATCGCTGACAACTGACGGCATCGCAATGACATCTTTCAGCCCATCCTGGTTCAGATCGTAGAATAGCAGTCCACCTCGGCCAGTGCCCAGCGCGTCACAGGCCTGTAGCCAAGCGTCAAGGAAAATCCTTAGCTTCAGAATTTCACCCTCCCGCCTCTCGCCGCCCGGATTTCCGTCCGAACTCTGCCCTGCGGTTAGTTCGTCGATGACCCCGGGAAGGGCCGTGAGATACTCTGCGACACTTTTTGGGCAGGGTGGCAGCCCTTCGGTCTCGGTCAGGCGTTGCTCAGGCTCTTCTTCCTGCTGTATTTCAAGGGACGGGCAGACGTCTTCGGCTGAAAATGTTGGATTGGCGTAACCGTATTCGGCCAGTATATTCACCACCTCAGGGTTCGCCTCAGCAAAATTTCTGACCGCCTCGCAGGCCGTCCTGGCATCCCCGCTCTGCCGGTACGCGGCTAACCACCGGACGCCCACCTCCGCATAGACTTGCCTCTCGTAAGTGGACGCAAGTCTCTCCACTCGTTCCGCGGCCAGTTCAGGTTTCAATTCATAGCCTGCAATCATAGCAAGGCGGAAGAGGGCAAAGCTACGCAATTCGGCAAGTTCGTTGCTCCGTTCCCCGCATGCCTGCAAGTTCTGGTTCTCAGCAGCATCGGTATAGAGCCACTGTGCCTTTTCGAGGTACAACTCGCTCGTCAAGGCGTGGTTGGCATCTATAACTGTATGGTAGAGGCAGAGACTAGGCATCATCCTTTCACTGCTCAAGGCGTAAGGTGCCCCGTCCGTGCTCGCCCATACAGCAAGCCGCGCTCGCTGCGGGCCGGCGCCGGCCCCGTCGTACTGGCCCCCTATCAGACGAATCTCATTGGGCCTGCCTGGCTTGTCGCTGGGGGTCAATGATACGCTGGCGCCAGCCATTGTAATCGTTCCCTTTGTCCAATCCCGCCATTCAATGCCATCCCAGCTGCGAACGTGCACCGTGACGAAGCAGGAATTCGGTCCGCAAACCGTATCCGTCCACGCAACGTCGGTCAGACCATCGGCGTTAATGTCCTGAGTTGCCAGCAGATCGATCGATCCGGTAGCGGCGATCTTGTAGCTGAGAGAGTGGCCCTCTCCCCCGTCGAGAATCACCAGTTCCTGCTGCTCCGTGCCAATCCCGCTCCCTCGTCCCGTAACTGCGCCGGTTCGACTCTCTTCTCCATTCGTGAATACGAGAACTGCGTCATTCACGTTATCGGAAGTGAGATCGGCGTTGACCAGAGTGCGAAATTCGGCTCCGCAGTCCGCCAGAAATGAGGTCAGCTGTGCGTGGCGGTTGGATGTTGGAATCCTGAAGAGGTCGGCCAAAGTCTGGCTAAGGCCATCTTGCGCGTCCGGACACGGGGGAAGGGTCACAACTCTGGGCAAAGGCAGGCTGATGCGTGGCATGAAAAAGGGTTCCGGCTCACCGTCCGTTGAGAGAATGGACAGGATATCCAGGACCGGCGTTGGCGTAACCAAAGGAGAAGGTCTGTCTGCCGACGCTTCGACCTGCCCTTCTCCCTGTGTTTCGGTTGGCGCGACCGTCGGCACTGGGGTCGGCACGCCTGTCGGAGTTACAAGGCCCGAGGGGATCAGGAGCCTCTCGCCTACAAGCAGCGATTCGGTGGGACGTACTGACTTAGGATTCGCCGCCTGCAATAGATTTACGGGCACGCCAAACTTCTCGGCCACTGAGATCCAGCCTTCTCCCCGCTGGACAATGTAAAACTCTTCGTCGCCATCCGGACTCCATGGAACAAAAAGGCTTTCGCCAACAATCAGCCATCCGTTCGGTCGCACGGAATCCGGGTTTGCCTCCTGCAGTTGGCTCACCGTCAAGCCGACGCGCTGCGCCACCAGAGGCCAGCTGTCGCCTGGCTGCACGATGTATGTATAGCCGCCCTCTTGAGCCGAAACAGAAACGAACTGCAACAGGCAAAGTAGCGCTATCAACAAGAATACAAACCGTATCCCCAACCTCATCAAACTCTCCCGCGCCCTCTAACAGCAAATCCCTCTTGGTAGCAAATGCTGATTAGTCCCGAACCAAAATGCTCCACATCGGACGCCCCTTGAAATTGTGGCGCGGCGCCGGCCGCTTCAAAGGGGAAAGTATCTTTGCCCGTCCGTGATCTCCATTAATCCGAGCAACAAATCGCGTACGAACGTCGCCTCTAACCCTGAACTATCTTCCACACTGCAGGTCGGCACGTTCCTCTTCTGTCCAGAGAAAAGCATATTTGATCCCGGCGACAGAAAAGCCCACGGCGACATTCGTGGATGCGCCAATCAGTATACTTCGTGTCAAATTCGTGTACAAGCAAAAGGCCGCAATTTCCTGACAGATTCAGCCCACCGAGAAGTCACGGCCGACTGGGGATGCCGATCCGCCGTTCTCACAGGAAAGTACCTTTCACTGTACCGCATCATGATAGTCGGTGCAAAGACAGAGTCTGCGGTGGCGTAACCTGTTTTCTCCTTTGTTTCGCAGCTCAGATTGGCAGGACTCTCAATCAACGGGTAGAATTCAGCGATGAAGTCGATTATGACGATCGAACTGACACACATGGCCGCCAGCGGCGAAGCCTTTGGCCGCGACGAGGATGGCCGGGCAGTCTTCGTCCCCGACGCAGTCCCAGGAGAAACGGTCGAAGTCGAAACCGCCGCAGAAGCAAAACGCTGGCGACGCGGTGTCCTTCGAAGAGTCGTGACAGCCAGCCCGGATCGCGTCGAGGCGCCTTGTCCCCACTTCGGTCCCGGGCATCCTGTGACGTCTGCTGAGGGCCAACCCCTCAATCCGTCTTGGCAGCGCGCCGGTTGCGCCGGATGTCAGTGGCAACATATAGACTACGAACGTCAGCTGTCTCTGAAAAGGGAGATAGTCGTCAACGTCCTGGCCCGCGAAGCACGCCCTGGAAATACTCGCCAGAAGAGCCGGCAGATCGCCGAACATCTGGTGGCGGACGTTATAGCCATTGGCGAACGCGCAGGCAATGAGTCCGATGACGCGCCCCCTGTGCTCGACTTCGGCTTCCGCACGCAAATGCAATTTGATTGGGCGGACTCCCAACATCTCTCCCTTGCCGGCCGCGACCAAAGACCGATGGCCGTCGACGCCTGTCTTCTCCACCACTCGCAGCTGGCCGAACTTTTCGCAGGATTCCGTAGCGGAGGAGGAGGCAGTGAACGAGTACATGATGAGGACCTTTCTCCCCAACCCGGGATCCCCGCCCTCAACCGCGTGACGCTCGCGGTAGGCGGTACATCTGATTCTCTGAGTGATTCTGCCAAGGGCGTACTCATTCTGCACAGCGAAAGAGACAATCCACCCAACCTGGAGCTGGACCTTCCGGTGAACGTCTTCTTCCTCCACGAGGCTGACGACCCTTCGCTGGAGTTGCTCGTGGGTGACTGGAGCTACAGCCTGCAAGTAGGGGAATATCAACTCATCTCCTATCCGCCGATTAGCCGCAGCGCCTGCGACGGCCACCTGATGGCAGACGAAGTCCTGGCTGCCGTGGCGGCTGAACTGCTCGAATTGAAGACCTACGAGCACCTTCTCGAACTGTGGGCCGGCATCGGTGCTCGCGCCGCTGTCCTGTCCGAGCAGGTCGCCACGATCGTGGCCGTGGAAGAGGCAGAACTGCCCGCATCCGCTCTGCAAGCCAATCTGAAAGAGTTCGACAATGCCGACGCCTGGCATGGGGAGATGCTACCCACGATACGGAAGCTGCGTCGCGGTCGCTACCATTTTGACGCCGCCCTGCTCGCGCCGCCCGGCGGCCAAATCGAGCCAGAACTGTTTTCCCTGCTTACCCGCATGCGAATCCGTCGTTGTGCCCTCATCACTGACGAACCGGCGCGCTTGGCGCGGGCGCTCGCCGCCTTGGAAGAAGAGGGGTATCATCTGGCGGCCGTCCAGCCGGTCGATCTTCAGCCCCATCAGCCAGGTTCGACGCTTGTTGCTCGCTTTGACAGAAAGTAAGTTGAAGTAGCCAGTTAGAGGAAGCGGGATGCCGCAATCCGCATCGACACAAGGTGGGATAAAGGACAGATGAGCGATACAATCGAGATCCGCACCCTCACATCAGTTGAAGACTGTCGCCGCGTACAGGTGGTCCAGGATCTTGTCTGGGGAGGCGGGCATGGCGACACAATGTCGATTCATGTATTGGTCACGCAGTCCAAAAGCGGCGGTCTGCTGCAGGGCGCATTCGTCGACCGGGGAGCCGAGGACACGGAGGGGCTGATCGGCTTTTCTTTCGGCTGGCCGGCCTTTGGATATGACGCCGCTGGCGAGCGAATGCTCCAGTTTCGCAGCCATATCATGGGTGTCCTGCCCGCATGGCACGGCCGCGGCATTGGGCTGCGTCTAAAGCTGTCCCAAAGGGAGGAGCTGCTGAGTCAGGGCTGGACCAACTGGGTTTCGTGGACTTTCGACCCGCTGCAGAGGGTGAACGGGCGCCTCAATATCAGCCGGCTCGGCGGCATCAGTTCCACCTACCTGCGCAACGTCTACGGCGAAATGACGGACAGCCTCAACGCCGGTATGCCAACTGACCGGTTTCAGGTGGACTGGTATCTGGACAGCCCTCGCGTTCAAAGAGCTCTCAACGCCGACCGCCCGACACCGGAATGCCCCACTGGTTCTCTGCAGCGCGCACGTACCCGTTCGTCTGGCGACAGCCATCCGCGAGCCCCTCTCGGGCCTCCGCCCCCACCGGATGGCCGCCCCTACGCACTTCCCCTGCCCGAAAACGTCGACACATTGCGTCGCGCCGGGGGCACACTGCTTTTCGACTGGCGCTTCTTCGTGCGTCATGCCGCGGAGAGCTGTTTGGGCGCCGGTTATGCTCTGGTGGGCTGCACACTGATTGAAAATGAGTGGCACTACATCTTCGAGATACAGGACTGAGCTCCGTTCACACGCTCCGCGATAGGTAAGCCCTTTATGACACTGGCAACCGCCGAAAGTTCACAGCTCGGCGGGCGGCCAACTTTCTGTAAAATATTGACTCATTGCTCTGATTTCGGTATACTCTCTCTGCCTGTAATGTTTGAGAACTGACTGACCCGTGATTTGAGTAGCTCTCATTGTCGACATTATCTACGATTGACACCGTGCCAAGGGCGCGGTGGTCAAACATGACTATCAAGAGGATCAAGAGTTGCAGTAGGAACTCAAAGTGAGTCACATATTCTGATCTCCACGAACACAGAAAGGATTCCACATGTTTCAGGAAGCCATTGCCAAGCTCATCGCCAGGACCGCGGTCGATACCGCCAGTGCTCACTGTGACGGCCCTTGCGGCGTCTATGACCCGGCCTCCGCACGCATCGCCGCCGAAGCGGCCCTTTCGATGACCCAAAAGATCATCGACCTTGGCCCGGCAGAGTCCGCCGACCACAACACCTATGGCCGCTTCGTTACGATTAAGGAACAGCAGGCACACTTGGCTAAGGAGGAGTTGCTCATCCTCTGGACCGACTACTTCAAGCCGGAGCACTTGGAGCAATACCCGGATCTGCATGATAAGTTCTGGAATGCTGCCAAGCTTTGCTCGGCCGTAAAGCAGGGCGTGGATGTCGATGCAGCCAATGATCTGATGGCGGCCATCGAGGATATCCACAACGTCTACTGGGCCACCAAGGGCCGGGACGTAGCCTACTACGTGGCTGCCTGATCCTGGCACACCAGAACCGGTCTGACCACGCAGACCGATCACAACGTATACCAAGAGACAGCGGCCGGATCCGTAACTGGATCCGGTCTCTCTTTTGGAGAGGGAAATGGAAGTGGAGGTACCCCGGAGCGGCTGGAGGGAGATGGCGCTGTGGCTGATCCGCAGGCGTCGGCTCATTCGCGTGTCCGGCGACTCGATGACGCCGACTCTTATGTCCGGCGCCGTGGTGATGCTGGATCCCCAAGCTTTTCGCCGGCAGATGCCGCAAGAGCATGAGATTGTCGTCGCCCGCCACCCTCGCCAAACCGAGCTCCAAATTGTCAAACGGGTGGCAGCAGTAATCGAGAGCCCTATCGAAAGCGGGTCCCCAGAAATTCTGCTCATTCTTGCCAGCGAAAACGCTGCGGCCGGATCCGACAGCCGTACATTCGGGCCGGTAGGATTGGACCTGGTGCTGGGCAAGGTCGTCAGTCGCCTGCTCTGATATCGGCAGAGCATAGCCAATCCAGGGCATGCCTCACCAGTTTAATTTTCAATCTTGAGTTTTACCGGCGCTGGCGGGGGTCGAGCGCGTCGCGCAGGCCGTCGCCTATGAAGTTGATGCTGAGAATCGTGAGGGAGATGAACATGCCCGGCCAGATGACCAGCCAGGGATTCTGGGTGATGAAATCCTTGTTTTCGAAGAGGAGGCGCCCCCACGTAGGCACGTTGGATGGAAAGCCAAGGCCGAGGAATGAAAGTGCAGACTCGGTCAGTATCGCAGCAGCCACCCCCAGCGTTGCCGATACGATAATCGGGCTCAGAACATTGGGCAGTATATGCTGCCACAGGATCACAGGCTCGCGCGTCCCCACACTGACAGCAGCCTCGACGAATTCCTTCTCCTTGATCGACAACACCGACCCACGCACGACCCGGGCCGTCGGCATCCAGCCCAAAATGCCGATTACAAGCACCACGAGCAGGAAGATGCCTAGTTCGGGGCCCAACAGTGCCTTGAGCGAATCACGAAACAGCATGATGATGACCAGCAGCAAGGGCAGGCTCGGTAAAGCCAGCATCAGGTCGGTGAAGCGCATGAGCGGATTGTCCAGCCGGCGGAAAAAACCGGATAGAACGCCGACCAGCGTGCCAAAGGTGATGGAGACGAACATGGCGACAACACCGACCGCCAGCGAGATGCGCCCGCCGAATAGGTTGCGCGCCAAGGTGTCCCGCCCCAGATCGTCTGTGCCCATCGGGTACTTCACCGAAGGGGGTTGGTTGATTGAGTCGATGTCATCGACGATGAAGCTGTATTCCGGGTCAACCGTATAGATGAGAGGACCGGCGAGGACGCCAATCACAAGCAATACGAGTACGACCACGCCGACATTTGCCAGATTGTGGCGGCGAAAGCGCAGCCATACATCCCCCCACAAGGTACGATGCTGGCGTTGCGGGAGTTCTGAGGCGAGGTTCTCAGCGGATGCCGTTTCCGTGCCTACGGCCATTTTCGCTCCTGCGGCCAGCAGTCAAAGAAGCCTGGCCTGGAAACTCAGTGAAATGTCGCCACTGCATTCTAGCTGTACCGGATACGCGGGTCGAGAATTCCGTAGATGACATCGGCAATAAGATTGAAGGCAACAATCAAGCAGGCAAAGATAAAGGTGACCGTCTGTACTAAGGGAATATCGTTCAACTGAATCGCGCCGATGAGGAGCGCCCCCAGACCGTTCACGCGGAAGATCTGTTCAGTGATGATCGCGCCGCTGAAAATCGCGGGAATGCCCAACGCGATGAGGGTGACGACAGGAATCAGACTGTTGCGCAGGATATGGCGAATAACGACATATCGTTCGCGAAACCCTTTGGCCGTCGCCGTTCGTACGTAGTCCATTGGAATGTTGTCGAGCATCGACGAGCGCGTAAAGCGGGCCAGGATCGCGGCCTGGAAGAAACCGAGAACCGCCACCGGCATTGCGCTTTGCCTCAACTGCTCGACAAAACTGTTCCAATCTACAATTTGAAGATTCGTGTCGTAGATCATGGGAAACCACTTGAGCTTCACACTGAATAGCAGAATCATCAAGAGGCCGGTGAAGAATGTTGGGATGGAGTAGCCGATAAGCGAAATGAAAGTCCCTACCTGATCGAAGATCGAGTACTGTCGAATTGCAGAGACGACGCCGATCGGCACTGCGATGACAATCGCGACAAGATAGGCCAGCCCCACAACCCAAAGCGTCTGCGGTACACGTTCCAGGATCATATCCATTACGGGAACGCCGCGACTGCCCCAGGAGGTCACTCGTAACCGCTTCTCTCCATCCCCGATCTGAATGTCGAACGCGTTCTCGATCAGAGACAACGGCTCATTGATAAAGAACTGGCGCATCCAAAGCCCATATTTGACCGGAAAAGGCTCATCCAGCCCCATCGCCTTGCGTATCTGCTGGCGGATCTCGGGACGAATGGTCTCCGGCAGGGCGCTTGTCGGGTCTCCAGGCGCGAGATCCAACACCGCAAAGATGACAAAGCTTATCGCGATGAGGGTTGGAATGATGGTCAGAAGG
>JAPPKT010000547.1 GCA_028819675.1 Caldilineaceae bacterium
CTCAATCACCGTCGTACCGGTCACCAGCACCCTCAATCGCGTCATGATCGCCGACATGCAGATGCCGGTAACGCTGGTGGCCGTCCTGGTTGCCTTGCCCTACCTGCTTTCCCCGCTGCAGATATTCCTGGGAAACTGGTCGGACCGCCATCCGGCCGCCGATTACCACCGCACACCCTGGATTCTCCTCGGCGGGCTCCTCGCCGCGACCGGTAGTTACCTCACTGTCCACGTGGCCTATCTGCTCGATCATAACTTCCTCATGGGTCTTGGGGCCGCGGCCATCGTCTTCTGCCTGTGGGGGGCCGGTATCAACGCCGCCTCGGTAAGCTACCTCTCTCTCGTTACCGAGCTGGCCGACGAAAATGGCCGCAGTCGGGCGGTTAGCATAATGTGGACTGCGATGATAGCCTCCACGATCGCTACCAGTCTGGGTCTCTCTCGCATGTTGGCAACGCCCGCCCCCCTTTCCAAAGAAACGCTTACCACTGCCTTTGGTGTGATCTGGTTGGTATCCGTCCTCTTTGTCCTTATCGGCAGCTACCGAATCGAGCCCCGCGCATCAGCCAGAACCGACCGGCCCGCCAACAGTGCTGATGATCCCATCCTGGTTTTGCGCCTGCTGGCTCTGAACCCCCAGGCCCGCCGCTTCTTCGTCTACCTGATGATCGTGTTGATCAGCATCCACGCCCAGGACGTATTGCTCGAGCCGTTTGGTGCGGAAGCGCTGAGCATGTCGGTCGCGGCCACCTCCCGTCTTACATCCATCTGGGGAGCAGGTATCTTTATCACCCTCCTGGCCGGCATCCTGTTTGTAAAACGTTTTGGCAAGAAAGCGGGCGCCAATGTCGGCGCATTCGTGACCGCCGTCGCCTTCGCCTCCATTATTGTCACCGGTTTGTTTGGCAATTCTAACCTGTTTCTCGGCGCCGTCTTCTTGTTGGGTCTGGGCGGCGGCCTCATGACCGTCAGCAACCTCAGTTTCATGCTGGACATGACCCTGCCGCAGGCCGCCGGCCTCTACATCGGCGCATGGAGCGTGGCAAATTTTGCCGGTCAGGCCGTCGGCAACATCATCAGCGGTATCCTGTGGGATCTCTTCTCCTGGCTGACGGGCAATCCGCTGTTGGGGTATGCTGCAGTCTTCTCTCTCGAAATCGCCGGTCTGCTCCTGGCCGTCTGGCTCTTCCGCTCCATCAGTGTCGAAAAGTTCCGCCGCCAGGCCGAAGTGCGGCTCCACACCGTTCTCTCCCTGGCCTCCGACTGATGCGCCTTCTACTTCGGATCCGTTAGGTAGCACGATTTAACCATGCATCCCCTGCAAACTGAGGCCTGTCGAACAGTTTCCGCGCCTGCGCCCACTATGCGCTGTGCCGTTCGTCTGTGCTATACTGGTCTTCGGAATCGGTCATATAGTCCCGCTTTAACGCTTCCGATTCTAGTTCTTCCGACTTCTGGCGACGGGCAGAACGCCGCAGGACTATCTCCCAGCCCTTGAGGACGGTAGCATGGTCAAAGTACTTCTGAGTTACGATATGCGGGAAGGGCACGAAGAAGACTGCCAGCGTTACGTCGTACAGACGCTGGCTCCAGGACTTGCCCAGCTGGGTCTGCGCATCACCGACGCCTGGTACACGCTCTGGGGCGAAGCCCCCCAGATCCTCGGCGGTGGGGTCCTTGAGGATAAGGACGACGCCGCCCGCATCCTGAGCTCAAACGAGTGGCAGGAGTTGATCGCCGGCCTCGAACCCTTCGTCGAAAACTTCAAAGTTCGCGTCGTTGACGCCAACGGCCGCTTCCAATTCTGAGCGGCCCGCCCCGCGCTTCGTCTCACTGCACGCCCCATGGCCCTTGCCCGGACGCCCGCCAGTTCCACCCGCACCAAACGCCCGCCTCAGGCTTCAAGACCATCCGCAGACCTGTCCGGCAGCGCCGCGCCCGCCGCTGGCAAACCCTTGGCGCTGATTGTCTTCCTCGAAAACGTCGGCCACATCCACGGCGTCAACCTGCCCCAATGGGCGATGGACGCCATCGATTGGCTGACCGAAGAATACGCCAAGCTCCTGCTGCGTCTCCTCGGCGCCTACCGCCGCTACCACCGCGTCGTTATCCTTGAAGACGACGCCGCCACCGCCGCCAATCTGACCGGCGCCCTCATCGAAGTCAGCGCCACACATACCGTCGACCAGCTTCTCCTCGTGCATGGACAGGAGCGCT
>JAPPKT010000582.1 GCA_028819675.1 Caldilineaceae bacterium
TGTCGCGATAGTAGGCCAGTTCATGGTTGCCCTCCACCGCCAGGCAGGGTATGCCCGCCCCTTTCAGCCGTTCAAGCCCGGTTATCGCATGACTGAGTGTGATCGGGTCGATCGCGCGCCTTTCAAACAGATCACCGGCCAGCAGGACGAAATCGACCTTCTTTTCGATGGCAATCCCGACAATCTCGAGATAGGCGCGGGTGAAGTCGTTCTGGCGCTCGCGGCTGTTATACTGCCGGTAGCCGAGATGGCAGTCGGCCATGTGGAGAAAGGTAGCGCGCATGGAGTGCCCCAGCGATAATCTGAACTGTAATGTGATGAGGAGATCGACTGCAGGTCACCGCGCGGCGTCGCACGTGAACTGCGTTCAATCTTTGTCGTCTTTCTCAGAGGAAATGAAAAGACTTAGGAGAAAGCTGACGAAGCTGATGACGATGGCGCCCCAGAACGCGGCGCCAAAGCCGTCTACCTGAAAGTCAACGTTGAGCAGACCGGCCAGCCAGCCGGTTAAGAGCAGCATCAGGGCGTTGACTACAAAGGTGAACAGGCCGAGCGTGACCAGAAAGGCCGGGCAGGTCACAACTTTGACAAACGGCTTGATTATCGCGTTGACAACGCCAAAAATGAGGGCGACCATCAGCAGGCTGCCGAAATCCACTTCACCACCGGCGCCGAACTGAATGCCGTCAATCAGTGTCGACGCCGCGTACAAGGCGACGGCGTTCCCGACCAGCCGTAGCAAAAGCTTCATCGGAGCCTACATGACTACATGCGTAAACGCATCGTGTACAAAGTACTGCGCACAAAAAAGCCGTGGTCCAGCAGCGCCTGCACTGCGATTTCGTCCTGCGTGCTCACGGTGGCCCGCAGCGGCCAGCGCGGAGACTCCTGCAGTAGGGCCAGCGCGCTCAGTACCAGCGGCTGGGCATACAGTTCCTGGGCGTCGGGCCGCAGCCACAGACGGATATGGTGCTCCCCCTTCCAGCACCGTGCGGTCACCTGAATCGCGCCTTCAAAGCGGCTGGTGTAGTCGCGGATAGCATACCGGTAAATCCGCTGGCGGCCCGCGAGCCTGTTCACCAGTTCGCCAATGCGCTTTTCGAGTGGGACCTGGAATTCGTCTCGCCGTACCGCCCGCCACCACTGAAATTCGGCGCTGGGCCTGCTGGTGGCCAGATCATACAGCAGATTGCCGTCGGCCGCAGAGAACGCCTGCAGGTTGGACAGTACCGGCAATGCGACCCGCCTCGGCGCGCCCGGTGCGAAGAGTTCGGACGTCCCTCCCATGTTCTCAAAGCGGAGCCGTTCATAGAGGCCGCGGGCGATCTCGTTCTCCCCGCGAACCTGCAGAACTGCCCAGGACCCACCCATCTCGCGGATATAGTCCAGTGCATGCTCCATGAGCGCACGGCTGATCCCGCGCCCGCGCCAGGCCGGTGAGACGGCCACATTGGCAATCTGCCAGCGCCCGCTGCCGCTGGCCGCACGCTGCACCGTCACGTTCCCCACAACCCGCTTATTCTCCACCCACACAAAACCGTTGAAGACGTTCCGAAACTCGCCGGTACTGCGGTAGAGAATGCGCACCAGCCCGCTCATATAACCCAGAATCCGCAGCTCGCGCAGCGCAGCCTCGCCCTGCTCGTCCAGTTCTTCGGCGAAAGCCTCGGTAATCAGTCTGGAAACGGCGCGCAGATCGCGCCCGACATCAAAGGGCCGGATGCCTTGCTGGGGATCTCGAAGACGGCTGGCCGCAGCGGACCGGGTTAGGGCAACCATTTAGAGGAAGTCGTAAAGCGCCCAGCTATTCACTGCGCAACGCGGACAAGCGCCGGGCGCAGTATCCTGTCCTGGATGCGGTAGCCGGTGCGTAAAGTCTGGATGATGTGCCCGCTGGGAACATCCTCGCTCGGCTCATTCGAGATGGCCTCATGTTGATTCGGGTCGAATTCACCACTCTTGGCCAGCGGTTCGACCTCTGAGCTGACGAGTATTTCCAGAAGTTTCTGCTGAATCTGCTCGAATCCCTTCAGCCAGGCCTGGTCCTCTCCCGGCACGCCTTCAGGCACATTCTGAAAGGCCAGCTCAAGGTCATCGAGAACGGGCAGCAGCTGACGCAACATACTTTCCGAGGCACGCTTTATGCGCTCCTCGTTCTGCCGCTCGCGGCGTTTGCCCGCGTTCTCATATTCGGCGACGGTGC
>JAPPKT010000538.1 GCA_028819675.1 Caldilineaceae bacterium
CTGAAAACCCACTTCTTCCTTGACGAAGGCACCGTCCAGGCCGTCAACGGGGTCGACTTCACTATCCACCAGCACAAGACCCTCTGCGTCGTCGGAGAAAGCGGCTGCGGCAAAAGTGTCACCGCTCGCTCTATCCTCCAGATCGTCGACCAGCCGGGCCGCATCGTCGAAGGAGAAATCCTCTACCATCGCCCCGATCGCCTGTCGGTCGCCGGCAACGGCGAGTGGACGTCCGGCGCCAATAACGCCAATGGGAACTCAACCACAGAAATAATCGACCTGGCCGCGCTTGATCCCCGCGGCAGGGAGATCCGGGCTATCCGCGGCCAGGATATCTCGATGATCTTCCAGGAGCCGATGACCTCGCTCAGCCCCATCCATACCGTCGGCAACCAGATCACCGAAGCAATCAAGCTGCATACCGATATGCTCGATGACGAAGCCGACGAGCACGCCATCGAACTGCTGCGCCGCGTCGGCATCCCGCGCCCCGCAGAACGCCTCGGAACCTATCCCTTCGAGCTCAGCGGCGGCATGCGTCAGCGCGTCATGATCGCAATGGCCCTCTCCTGCAACCCCGCCCTCCTCATCGCCGACGAGCCCACCACAGCCGTCGACGTCACCACCCAGGCCCAGATTCTCGAGCTCCTTGAGGAGCTGCAGGATGAGTTCGGCATGGCCATCATGCTCATCACCCACGACCTCGGCGTCGTCGCCGAAATGGCCGATGACGTCGTCGTTATGTATCTGGGCCAGGTTGCCGAACGCGGCGACGTGGACTCCATCTTCCACGATCCCAAGCACCCCTACACGCAGTCGCTCCTTAAGTCCATCCCGCGCCTCGGCGTGAGTCGAAACCGGCAGCGGCTCGATTCGATTCGGGGAATGGTCCCCGATCCCTACAACCGGCCCACAGGCTGCATGTTCGGCCCGCGCTGCGATCACTTCATGCCCGGCCGCTGCGACGCCATAAACCCGCCCGCCATTCCACTGGGACCGGGCCGGGAGGTCCACTGTCTCTTGTACGAAGACGAATAAGCCGATGACGCAAATCTGACACCTGACATCCAGTTGCAAACGCCGCTCCGAACAGTGAGCGTAGAGTTATTTCACACAATCCAATGAGCGAACAGTCCACCAACGGCCAGCAACTCTCCCCATCACAAAACGGCAGCACTGCCGCCGGCAACATCCTTCTGGATGTCCGAAACCTGCAAAAATGGTTTCCAATCACAGCCGGCTTCTTCCGCCGCACAATCGGTCACGTCAAGGCCGTCGATGATATCTCCTTCCATGTCCTGCAAGGTGAGACCGTGGGCCTCGTCGGCGAGAGCGGCTGCGGCAAAACAACAGCCGGCCGCTGCATCCTGCGCGCCTATGACCTCACCGGCGGCCAGGTCCTCTTCCAGGACCATGACGGCAAAATGGTCGACCTGGGGCCCCTCACCAACAATGAAATGAAGCCGTACCGCCAGCAGGTACGCATGATCTTCCAGGACCCCTTCAACTCCCTCAATCCACGCATGCCTGTCATCGATATCGTCGGTGACCCCCTCAAGATCAATAGGGTCGCCGCCGGCAAGGAGCTGGAGGACCGCGTCGCTTCGCTGCTCGCCAGGGTCGGCCTGCGGCCCGAATACATGCGCCGCTACCCCCATGCCTTCAGCGGCGGCGAAAGACAGCGCATCGGCATCGCCCGCGCCCTCGCCCTCGACCCCCGCCTCGTCGTCGCCGACGAAGCCGTCTCCGCCCTCGACGTCTCCGTTCGCGCCCAGATCCTCAATCTGATCAAGGATCTCCAGGAAGAGTTCAACCTGACCTACATATTCGTCTCCCACGACCTTAGCGTCATCGAGTACATCTGCGATCGCGTCGTCGTCATGTACGTCGGCAAAATCGTCGAGGTCGCCGAAACCGAGGAGCTCTTCGCCCAGCCCTTCCACCCCTATACCGAGGCCCTCCTCTCCGCCGTCCCCAACCCCGACCCCCGTATGCGGCAGCAGAAAGCCCGCATCGTGCTCGAAGGTGACGTCGCCGACCCCGCCAATCCACCCAGCGGCTGTTACTTCCATCCCCGCTGCCGTTACGTCCAGGACCAGTGCAGCCAGGAAACGCCGGAACTGCGCGAAATCGCCCCCGGCCACTTCGCCGCCTGCCACTTCGCCGAAGAACTGACCCTCGTCGGCGTCACCGC
>JAPPKT010000394.1 GCA_028819675.1 Caldilineaceae bacterium
GAACCGGGTGTCGATATTGGTGACGGGTGCCTAATCGAAGGTGTCCAGCCAGACCCCGTCCCTCCAGTCCCATCAGATTCCCACAGGTGCCGGCCTTGTGCCTGCCCTTTCAACCTCCCTAACTGACGGACGCCACCCTACGGCCAGGCCTGGCGCCTGCGCCGCGTTTCGCCAAAAGACGGCAAGCAAGTCCAGCCGCCGCCGGCACTGATTCCCCGCCAGACTGTTCCCACCCCAAATCTGCGATGCACCCGGGGAAAACTGCCTGAGTCAAGAATTGCAGTTGTCTTGAGGGATTCCAATCTGCAGAAGAAGTTGAACGCTAGGCCCGGCTGACTCTCCTTTCCACCCTACCGCCCCACCGTAGGGGCACCCCTTGTGGGTACCCTCGTGGCTGCCCCACCCTACTCTGAGCTTCATGGAACTCTACGTCCCTCGTGGATTGTCAACATTATGGCCCGGCAACAGCCGCGCCGGTCAAACGTCAGCGACTCCTGGTCATATGACGAAGGCGCGCGGCGAGCGAAAGGGGCGAAACGCCAGAATCGGTATGCGTGCGCTGCAGCCCAGCTTCCCGTTCTCTTGCCAAGTGGTCGATCTTCGGGTAGGTTGCATTTGCCGATCCGGCTCCAAATGACTCAGAACGGAACACAACCTAACGGAGATTCCATATGTCTGAACAGTCAGTCCTGCGACACGTCGTCCTGTTTCAGTTCAAAGAGGGAACGCCAGCTGAAAACGTTCGCCAAATCGAGAACGCCTTTCGAGCCCTGCCGGACAAAATTGACGTGATCCAGGACTTTGAATGGGGCACCGATGTCAGCGTCGAGGGCCTGTCAGAAGGCTTTACGCACTGCTTCTTCGTCACCTTCGCCAGCGAAGCCGACCGCGACGCCTATCTCCCCCACCCTGATCACACCGCATTTGGCGCCGTCCTGCGCCCTCACCTGGAAAAAGTCCTGGTACTGGACTACTGGCAGAGGACGTAGACCGCGTACAATGTTCAGCCTGCGGCAGTCCTAGCCCAGCCCTATCTCCACGATCTGGTGCCCTTTCACCTCGGACACGCTGAATTCAAGCCTTCCTCGATCCTCGATGAAATCCAGCGGCTCCCCGTCCGGGACACAGCGAACGCCGGTTACCGGTCCGGGTAGCTTCAAACTCACACCGATATCATGTACGGGTAGCACGTCCTCAATCACGTCGAAGTCCAGGCCGCGACGTTCTGGAATGTAGTGGAGCAGGTGCAGGACCAAACGGCTCTGTTCGGGTTGCTCATTCAAGGCGGTCAACATGCCCGTCGGCCCGCTGTGCCGCAGCAGGGGGTCCGGCAGGAGCATATCGAGCGCGTTCAATAGCAGTTGCTTGCACCAGCGCGGCGCGTTGCGGTGGTACTGGCGAAAGATCGGATGGGCGAAGTAGATGACGTCTTCCTTCCGCGTGGCGGCAGGTCCGGCAGGCTCGCCGCTGCTGGGCGTCTGACGGTGAGAGCAGAAATGCTGCCAAGTCCGATTAAAGTAGGCAGGCACCATCCTCGCAAGAATCTCGCTGTCCTCCGCGGCTTCGATTGCCAGCCCACGCATGTACATGACGTACTCGGTGTTGCGCAAACCCGCTGCCAGCATCCCTTCCGCACGCAGATAGTCCACATAGTCACCACTTCCGAAGTGCCGGCCTCGCACTGTCTCACCATTGCTGTCAAGAGGCCCTTCGCCGGTCTTGCGCACCCCCCATGCCGGCAACGCAAAGTCTGACAGGTCTGGCTTCAAACCGGACTCGAATGAGGCGATCAACTTGCCGCCCGCTGCGAGAAAGTCGTTCACCTTGCCTTCAAGATAGCCGTCAAGTGGAACGCCATCGGGCAGGATGAGCAAGCGGTACCCATCCCAGCTCGACTGGCTGTCGACAACGTCGAACTGGTGGCCGCCCTCCTGCAGCATGCGCACCGCGCCGACCGTCTCCGCTGTCAGGCGCTCGCCGGTGAACTCTTCCAGAGTGAACACCCCAATATCAGTCAACGCACGCGCCCCGCGGCACCATGGCTCCTTTCGCGCCACCTCGCGGTAGACCGGGCCCACGAGGTTGTAAGTTGCCTGGTCGAGTCGCCCAGTAGGATGGAGCTGGTCGCCGATGGAGCACTTCGCGTTGAGGGCCAGCATCTGGAAGCACTCGAACTGGAGCGCGGCCT
>JAPPKT010000635.1 GCA_028819675.1 Caldilineaceae bacterium
CGCCGCAGCGAGTGTGTGGCAATATGACCTTGACGACCCGCTGCGACCAGGCTTCACCCCCCACCCCGCGTCGTGGCACATTCAGAGCATGTGCCAGCGCAGGCAAGACAATCGAGGCAACTCCCATTTATCCCCAACGTTCACTGCAATGACCATCTTGAGCCCGCTACAGAAATACTGACGGTACATTCCGCCCGGACAGACCGCACACAGAACACGGCTAAGCAGTTACCTTCTATCTTGTTTCATTCCCGAACTGGGAAGCTTGATGTCAGCAGATCCCAACTCCGGGACAACAATACGCACATTGACTCATGCTGATGACTAATTGTTGACCACCTCTGGACTATACAGCGGAGTGTCCGCGGCAACAACACGGCCATCCGGCATCTTGTAGCAGTTGCCGTGCCTGCTGGACCCCGCACGCAATGAGTTTTGCCGCAGCACTTCTTCATCCTTCTGCCGCTGCGCCTCGGCTGCGTCGAAGTCCCACGAACTGTCAACAAGCGCTTTCAAACGCCGCCCCACCGCCTGCTCCGCCTCGCTGCCGACTTCCAGGAGATTGCGCTGCTCCAGTGGGTCGGCCTCCAGATCGAAGAGCAAGTGCGGCCGCATGCCCCGAAAGCGGACAAACTTGTGCTGCCCCATGCGCACAACCCGATGCTCGCTCCCGTCCCCCCAGCGTGGAAGCGGATTGTCCACAAATACAGGCTCCGCCGGTATTTCGCTCCCCGTCGTCACAGCCTCCGAAAGATCGCGCCCCTCCAGGCCGTCCGGCACCTCGATGCCCGCCAGCCCGCAAAGTGTCGGGAAAAGGTCCGCCAGGCTGACCGGCGTATCCAGGCGCACGCCCGCACTGTCGCCACTCCGTTGCGCAGGGGTCTGAACAATCAGTGGCACACGCGCCGCGGCCTCGTGCCAGGAATTCTTCCACCACATGCCATGCTCGCCTGCCATCTCCCCATGGTCCGATGTGTACACGATGACTGTGTTCTCGAGCAGACCGTCTCGCTCCATAAGATGGAGAAGGTCACCAAGAATCTCGTCCAGATAGTCGACGCACGCGAAGTAGGCCGCCCTCGCTTTCATCATCTCCGGCTCGGAGACCTCCTCGGTCCGGAATCCCTTGGCCATGCCTACCGTCATCGGATGAAAGGCACTGTCTCCTGTTCGTCCAACCTTGGGCGGAGTAATCCCTCCCGGCCAGTACCTGTTCAGAAATCTGCCCGGCGCCGTCAATGGAAAGTGTGGTCGGCTGAAGGACGCACATAGGAACCAGGGCCTGTCAGGCTCAGCCGCACTCTGTTCCCGCAAAAACGATACGGTCTCCCGCACGATCACTTGCTCCTGCAGGGCACTTTCCGGAATCTCGGTGAGGCCCGCGTCGGCAGTCCGGCTTCGCATATCGAAACCGCCCTCGCTCATCGACAGCGGGTCCCGCTGATGTCCGGTACCCCCCGTCAAATCGCCATAGGGTCTGTCCGCAAACCCTGCCATCTGGTTGGTTCCGCCGAGGTGCATTTTACCGACCAGGCAGGTCGTGTAACCGGCATCGCCAAAGACGGAGGCTATAGTCGGGATCTCTGGCCGCAGGTACGACCCATTTGCCCAGCCGCCGCTGGTCATCGGCGACCGGCCCGTCAGCAGGCAGATGCGGGACGGTGTGCACAGAGGAGACTGGCAGTAGGCACTGCTGAAATAAGCCCCGTTCTCCGCCAGGCTGTCAAGAGTGGGCGTTTGAACCGGTTCGCCAGCCGTTTCGTCTAACAGACTCAAACAGCGGTAGCTGTGCTCATCGGAAAAGAGAAATAGAATGTTCGGACGCGTCATGGCTGATGTTCCCGTCTGATTTCGCGTAACAAGCCCACCTAAAGAATACGACTATGGGCCCTTGTGTGCAAGTAAACATTTCCCGCCATCAGTAGCAACCTGATCTGTGACCGACCCGCCAAAACATCGGCGACTTGCCCGTTCGCTTGCATCCCAATATGGTGGCAAACTTCCCTTTCCCTCGGGTCACAACAGATCTCAGGCCAGTCCGCATTCAATTCTAATGGCAACTACTAAGCCTCATTCAGTGCGTGACGCCGGACGAGGCGAGCGCTGGTTTTTCTCACTCCTCACTCCTCACTCCTCGCTTTTGGGCGGTCGGGCCTAGTCGGCCCTCCCTTGTGCGGGGGCTCCG
>JAPPKT010000515.1 GCA_028819675.1 Caldilineaceae bacterium
CAACCAACAGTACCTCGATGAGAAGCTGAGTAAGCGCCAGATCGGGCGCACTGAAGAACACGTAAAAAAGGGTCACTGAGACGCCAACAACGCCCAAACTTATGATTGCTCCCAGGCTTGTTCTTATGCGGACTGTAACGTAGGCGGATACAACCATCATGAGAATCAGTATCGTTTCAGGGGCACCGGGAATGAAATCGTTCGAAGGAACGAGGTCTGCTGGTGCAATCTGAGGCAAGGCGACGGCAATAGGAACAGTGGCGGCGAGCAAAACAATGGCCGCCTGCGACGCGAGAGTATAGCCCTGTGAGAAGCGGGCAGTCACCTGGCCCAATGCGTAGAGCCAGTCCAGCAGGACCTGAAAAACTACCACGCCGCGCAGGTCGTCAGGAAAACGGGCCAGTTCTCTGCGCAAGAAGGCCCGGTTGAAGAAGATCAATACGCCGGCTGCGATGGCGAGCAAACTCGTCAGAAAGACTGGCGTAAAACCGTGCCAGAGAGCCGCGTATTTGTAGATGGGTGAGCCTGATACCGCAGCCGCAGCAGGCATAAAGAGTTTGTTGAGAGGCTGCAAAGCGAACGCGGCAACTGTACCGCATGCAACAAGAATGAGCGGCGCGGCCACGAAAGGGGCGGCAGGATTGTGATGGACGTGCGTAGGAGCATCTTGAAGTGAGTCCTGCTGAGGTGAGCCGTCGTTTTCACCGGTCGGTCCGGGTCGCAAAAAGGCTTCCCACATGAGGGTCAGACTGTAGGTAACGAAGAAGGCCCCGGCGACCGTCGCGGCGCCAAACGCAATCCAACCCGCCATCACGCCGTATTCACCCGCTTCAAAGAGTGATTCGAGCAGGGTCTCCTTTGCTACGAAACCAAACAGGGGCGGGACGCCGGCCATGGAAAGAGCAGCCAACAGGGCAACGGCCGAGGTCACAGGCAGAGAATGCCTGAGCCCGCCCAGCTCTCTCAGATCTCTGACACCGGTCGAATGGTCCACGATACCGGCTACCAGGAAGAGAGGGCCCTTGTAGAGGGCGTGGGAGAGGATTCCGATGACAACGGCAAGTAGCGCGGCCTCGCTGCGAAAGGCCAAGAGTGTGGTCAAGACACCGAGCTGGCTGACGGTCGCGTAGGCCAGCAGGGCCTTCATATCCCAGTGCCGGATGGCGGTGACAGCTCCCACAAGCATAGTTATACCGCCAAAGGTGAGAAGCGCCCACAGCCACATGGGATGGTCGCTGAGGGCGGGGTGCAGGCGGGCCAAAAGGTAGATCCCCGCTTTGACCATGGTGGCCGAATGCAGATAGGCGCTCGCAGGTGTTGGCGCGGCCATGGCGCCGGGCAGCCACCAGTGAAAGGGAAACTGGGCTGACTTGGTGAAAGCGCCAAGAAGGACAAGGATCAGTATTGCCGGATATAGGTCTAGTTCCGTCAGGCCGGGGCGTGCTACGATTTCGCTGATAGTGTATGTGCCGCTTTGCTGGCCCAGCAGAATCATACCTGCAATCAGGGCGAGGCCACCCCCTGCTGTAACAATGAATGCGTTACGGGCGCCGCCTCTGGCGACAGGCGAACGGTGGGAGTAGCCGATGAGAAGGTAGCTGGTAACGCTGGTTCCTTCCCAAAAGACGAAAAGTGTCAGCAAGTTGTCGGCCCAGACCAGACCCAACATCGAGGCCATGAAGGCGAAGAGTGAAAGGTAGAAGTAGCCCTGGCGCTCGTCGTCCTCGAGATAGTAATGCGTGTATAGGGCGACTGCAGCGCCAACGCCGGAAATGATGAGCCCGAAAAGCAGAGAGAGGCCGTCGAGGCGGAAGGAAAGCGCCAAGCCCAGGCTCTCAACCCATCGATACTGTTCGACAAGGATGGCGCCGTTCTGCAAGGCCCCAACTTGGCCGGAAGCTGTATCTGCGCCGCCACCCAGGAAAGGGAGGGCGGTATAAAGCTGCCAGAATGTGACGGCCAGGGGAGGCAATGCCGAAAGCCAGCCGGCCCAATTGTGCTTATGCGGCCGAATCCAATAGAGGACAATACCACTGACAATTATGACTGAGAGGGATGCGGCTAGCATGGTTGCTTCAGTCTACTGCCTGCATGAGAGCACTGACCGGGTCCACTGTATCTGTCAGTCCACCAGCTACCCGATCCGGCCATGCCAAATGCAGAACAGACCATTCGCGGGGCGTCGCACAAGGGATCTGGGGACCCTGATATCCGTGGTACCCAACCATAAGCGCAGGGCAGTTCTTTCCGACGAGTTGAATCCCTGAACCTCTGTCAGACTTGTGGCCGGGCGATACCTTGAGACCATATTCGCTGTTTGCTTGGAGGGTCGCGCCAAAGAGGGGAACAGCGGGACGACTGCGGTGACACCCTGGAGAAAGAAGCATTGGCGTGGGCAGATTACTGTCGCCTATCCTTAGATGAATTCGGCTCGTGCCTGGGCTCCAATGAGAACCTTAGTCGTTTATCTTTTACCACAGTTGCAACGGCTAACCTAACTTTGGAATCAGGCTTGACGCGCACAAATATTGACGATTGGGAGTCCAAGCGGCGGTACTACTGCTCTGGATTCACACGCCTCCGTCGTGAAGGAGACGCCACCTGCATCACAGGCTCAGGTCGAACTCGAAGCAGTGGCGTTTGGCAGGATGTCAGATGAGCGAGAGGAGGGGTGACGACGACGGTGACGGGGTGAATTGGGGTCGCAGAACGCAGATCGGATGATCTGACATCGACTTGGGTCCGTTCGAGGACCCCGACAAAAGCGCTCGGGTCGGGTAGCAAGGTGGCAGGGATTGGTAGACGACTTAAACCCTGGCAGGCCACTTTGCCAAGGCAACTACTGCCAGGGTCAGTCGAGACAAGAGTAGGTGAATTAGGACGTTGGTAGCTGTCCCGGCTGGTTCTTGGGTTAATGCAAGTCCCTGCCGAAGGGAACGAGTGCGAGCGGGATCAGTTTGATATGCTGCTTGGCGAAAGGGATGCCGACTATAGTGATGGTAAGTATCAGGGCCGAAAGCAGATGGGCCAGTGCGATCTCCCAACCGAATAATATCAGCCATATCAGGTTGAAGATCACGCGAAGCGTACTGTTGGCGTGATGCCCTTCGACAACCTCCTTACCGAACGGGGCGAGGGTTGCTACGCCGATCTTCAATGATTGCAGTCCGAATGGAATGCCGATGACAGTTAGACATAGAAGCAGCCCGCCGATGATGTAACCCAGAGCGGCGATCAGTCCGCCGAAAATTAACCAAATGACGTTACCCAGCGTACTCATAAACGTTCCCTCAATGGGTATTAATGCTACAGAAGATGGGCCGCGGATGCCAATCAGCCCTTTACATTACAATACGAGTTTAGTTCAGGGAGGTTTCTGTGATAGAGAGGAATGCGTTTCGTTTAAGCTAAGGCGAAGGCCGCACGCTTCTGATTGGTCGGCCGAGAGGCGAGAATGACGTTGTACCGTTTACGGGTCCACTTGTCGGGGGACGCTTCAGGAGTATTTCCCTAAAAAAGGCGGGCATTTTGCGGCCGACCGCCCAAAATGAAGGCTCGTATTCGCGGGCAGGCGTCCCCCTGTGAAAAGTTGGGTAACGTCATCTGGTTTATTTTCGATTGAATCGGGCAGTTTACAGTTCTGAATTTGAGGGCAATTGGAATGATCTCAAGGAGAGTGCGGCAGTGTACAAACCTAGTGGGCTGGGAGTCATACAAAAGTAGGACAAATTGCTCCGAAAACGGTTGACGGGTCTGAGTTTTCTGCTATACTCGAAGTTATCGATTTACCGAGAGAGGGCGCGTTCTGTATGGGCAAATGTCATCCATGCGCGGCCCCACGAGCCCGCCATATGGGAGGACTCCAAATGAGCCGGGTGCGCTGCCCGCAGAAGCGCTGTAGTTTCTGGTTGAACGGATGGTGTGACGCCGATGAAATCGAGTTGGAACCGGTAACGCTTTCGTGCATTACATTCGATGAAATCGAGAACGCAGAGATCCTTGAAAGTACAGGCGACGCCACCGACAAAGACGAAGAAGAGTTTGAGTGGCTGGATGATGAATCGATTTTCGAAGATGATATGGATGAGAGTCTATATGGCGTAGACGACGGCGATCCGGAACTCGAAGATGAAGAGGACGATCTGCAGGAGGAAGAAGATTCCTGGCCTCTTTGACTTGTAGGCAGGCGAGACTGCCGGCGGGAATCCTGAAGGGAGAACCGGAGCAACCTAGCAAAACCCTTGAGCCGCGGCATTTGAGACGGTGCTGCGCCCATTAAGACGATTTTGCCTGGTGTTCAAGGATGTGGTATCCTCATTTCAGGTATGGACAACTGAACATTTATCGTGTATACTCAGTTGCATCATTTCGGATTTATTAGGCAATCATTGGTTAAGGAGAGCAGCCATGACTTATGAAGCCGCTTTTCCACGATTTACGCCAAGAAAGAGCAAGAGTCGGTCCGGGGCGCTTTTGCCTGTGAAGTCCAGGTTGATGCTGCCGGTTAAGTGGCAGCCTTCTCTGCGTCTGAGGCAGAAGTACAGTCCGAGATTCTTCCTGGCGATGGCTGTGAGCATCGTAAGCTCTATCAGTTTTCTCTGGGTCCTCCTGCTGGCAATCGGCGGCTAGGGATCAGAGACTGCGGCCGGAAGTGACCTGATTCAGACTGGGAGAAGTTGCTGGAACTGGTCAGGCACAACAGAAAAGGTTGAGAATCCCCTGACGTTCATTTGAGCGTCAGGGGATTTTTTTGGTTTGAGAATGCCTCCTGGCTACTCATTCGTTGTCAGGGACAGGAGGTAGGCAACCACAGCATCCAGTTCCTCTTCGGTCAGGAGTTCGCCATAGTTTTCAGGCATGACTTGTAGGCATTGACCTAGGGGACACTCTTCGACGATAAAGGCGCTTGGCTCGACTATTGCCTCGCGCAGGTATTCCTCGGCTGTATAGCCTTCGCGCCGTGTGCCGGCGATCGCGCCCAGGTTTGTCTGGTCGGGACCAAGCATGGCCGCGTCAACCTCGGGAAGTCCGGTCGTTATGTGACAACTGTTACAACCCGTCCTCGTCATGGCTTCAATGGCCAGGTCAATAGTTTCCTGAGTCAACTGTAAAGAGTTGGAAGCCCCTGGTTCGCTTGACTGGGAGGCCTCAACGATTACGGTGATAGTGTCCCGGTACTGTTCGCCGTCTAGCGCGGTGTGCAGTCCGTCAGCGAACTGGAGGTTCAGCGTATACTCGCCGGGCTCGAGTTCGAGGGTGGCGTTCGTCTGACCCTGTCCGTAGTGGAGGTGCAGTTCGTCGGTGGGTATGACCTCTCCGGCGGGCGTGAAGCCAGTGTTCACGAGGATATGGAAATGTCCTGCACCTTCATTGACCTCGCCAGACGGCTCGACGACGAGACCGGTGGCGGCCATCACGACTTCGAAAGGAGAGGTGACAGTCGTGCCTTCGGCCGGTTGCACAAACTGAACTGACGGAGACTGTTCGCCAGCTTCTACGATGACGGTGACGGTGTCCCGGTACTGGTCGCCTTCGAGGGCGGTGTGAAGGCCGTCGGCGAACTGAAGACGCAGTGTGTGCTCGCCGGGCTCGAGTTCGAGGGTGGCGGTCGTCTGGCCCTGGCCGTAGTGGAGGTGCTTGTCGTCGGTAGGGATGACCTCTCCGACGGGCGTGAAGTCAGTGTTCACGAGGATATGGAAATGTCCGGCGCCTTCATTGACCTCGCCAGACGGCTCGACGACGAGACCGGTGGCGGCCATCACGACTTCGAAAGGAGAGGTGACAGTCGTGCCTTCGGCCGGTTGCACAAACTGAACTGACGGAGACTGTTCGCCAGCTTCTACGATGACGGTGACGGTGTCCCGGTACTGGTCGCCTTCGAGGGCGGTGTGAAGGCCGTCGGCGAACTGAAGACGCAGTGTGTGCTCGCCGGGCTCGAGTTCGAGGGTGGCGGTCGTCTGGCCCTGGCCGTAGTGGAGGTGCTTGTCGTCGGTAGGGATGACCTCTCCGACGGGCGTGAAGTCAGTGTTCACGAGGATATGGAAATGTCCGGCGCCTTCATTGACCTCGCCAGAAGGCTCGACGAGGAGACCGGTGGCGGCCATCACAACTTCGAAAGGCGAGGTGACGGTTGTGCCGTTGGCCGGCTGCTCAAACTGAACTGACGGTGACTGGTCGCCAGCTTCCACGATGACGGTGATGGTGTCCCGGTACTGGTCGCCTTCAAGGGCAGTGTGGAGGCCGTCAGCGAACTGAAGTCGCAGTGTGTGCTCGCCGGGCTCTAGTTCAAGGGTGGCGGTCGTCTGACCTTGGCCGTAGTGGAGGTGCAGTTCGTCTGTTGGTATTACCTCTCCGGCAGGGGTGAAGTCGGTGTTCACGAGGATATGGAAATGTCCCGCGCCTTCGTTGACCTCGCCGGACGGTTCGACGATTAACCCGGTTGCCAACATCGCCACTTCGAAGGGTGAGGTTACGGTTGCCCCGTCGGCAGGTAGTCCAAATCTTACCGACGGCGATTCGTCGCTGCCTTCGACCGTGACGGTGATGGTGTCCCGGTACTGGTCGCCTTCGAGAGCTGTGTGGAGGCCGTCGGCGAACTGTAGGCGCAGCATGTGCTCGCCGGGGTCCAGCTCAAGCGTGGCAATTGTCTGGCCTTGGCCGTAGTGGAGATGCCGGTCGTCGGTGGGGATGATCTCGCCGGCAGGGGTGAAGTCGGTGTTCACGAGAATGTGGAAGTGCCCTGCGCCTTCGTTGACCTCGCCGGACGGCTCGACGATCAACCCGGTTGCCTGCATTGAGACTGCGAAAGGTGAGGTTACGGTTGACCCGTCGGCCGGTAG
This sequence comes from Caldilineaceae bacterium, assembly GCA_028819675.1. The sequence goes on from JAPPKT010000515.1 coordinate 6,840, forward strand.
TCCAAATCTTACCGACGGCGATTCGTCGCTGGCTTCGACGATGATAGTGATGCTGTCGCGGTACTGGTCGCCGTCGAGAGCTGTGTGGAGGCCGTCGGCGAACTGTAGGCGCAGAGTGTGCTCGCCGGGTTCGAGTTCGAGCGAGACGGAAGTCTGGCCCTGGCCATAGTGAAGATGTTTTTCATCGGTGGGAATGATTTCCCCGGCCGGGACGAAGTCGGTGTCCACAAGGATGTGGAAATGTCCCGCATCGTCGTTGACTTCACCAGATGGTTCGACTATGAGGCCGGTTGCCGTCATCGTAACGTCAACAGGTGATGAAACGGTCGTACCGTCGAGAGGATCAAAGAAAGCCACAGATTGGTCGGCGGCATCTTCTTCAACAAAAACTATGATCGTGTCGCGATACTGGTCGCCTTCGAGGGCGGTGTGGAGGCCGTCGGCGAACTGCAGGTGCAGCGTGTGTTCGCCAGGTGTCAATGTCAATTCGGTCTCAAGCGAGGCGTCGCCAAAATGGAGATGCTGGTCGTCGGTTGGGATAATCTCGCCAGCAGGAATGAAATCGGTATCGACGAGTATGTGCATGTGCCCCGAACCGTCTACGACGTCGCCTGACGGGTCAACCGACACGCCGACCGCGCCCATTCTCACTGCAAAGGTGGGAGGTACGATCGCGTGGGTTGTCGGCTGGCGGAAAAAGACCTCCGCCAAAACTGATTCCTCCTGCACTTCTTCGTCCTGCGACGGAGCTTCGGCGGTTGTAGCCTCTTCAGCCTCCAGTTCCGACTCGGTCTCGGCTGCGGCCAGAATCGCCTCCCGTTCCGCGTCACGAGCCGCCTTAAGATCTGCGCGGAAAGTATCGACCCCCGCGTTGATGACATAGATGAGGATGAGAAGGCCCAGGATGGGGCCGCCAGCCCGGACTAAGGGGTGAACTGAGTTCATTTAGACGCTCCGTCGCAGTTAGTTTCGCTGTACATATCATTTGTGCAACTGGCAGGTTGCCGTTTGTCGTCTGGTGCTTTTCCACACGGCATTATACTGTTTCCGTATTGGCTGGCAAGTGGGAAGGCAATTGCTTTGCATAGTATTGAAGCAAGAACTGGTTTGAAACAGGAAATTGTAGTGAGGCGCCGCAACGAACAGTAGCTGATTCAATCTATCGACAAGAGCAGTCAGGTTCACATGGCTACTATGGTCTCGGGTTCAAATTGTTCACCATTGGTCTCTTGCAACGCGCCTGCCTCCAGCCTCAGGCTAATCACCTTGCTCACCCCGTCATCACGCATGGTGATGCCATATATGTTGTTGGCGATTTCGAGAGTGCGCCGGTTGTGAGTGATGACAATGAACTGTGTCCGTGCGCGCAGCAGGTCGATAGCGGATCGGAGACGGTCGACGTTGGCCTCATCGAGTGTTGCATCTACCTCATCGAGCACGCAGAACGGGGTTGGGCTGACACGAAGGATGGCGAAAACGAGTGCGCAAGCAGTCAGAGAGCGCTCGCCCCCGGAGAGAAGGTCCAGGCTCTGGGTACGCTTTCCTGGGAGGCGGGCGTAGATCTCGACGCCGGAATTGAGAACGTCTGCAGGATCGGTCATGGAGAGCTGGGCCGTTCCTCCCTGAAGCAGCAACTTGAAAAAACTCACGAACTCTGTTGAGACGGCGTCGAAAGTGCGGCGCAGCTCACCTTCCATCTGCCTGTCCAATTCGCTGATTACACGCTGCAGGTCGCGAGAGGCCCGTTCGAGGTCGTCGGACTGGTCCTCGAGAAATCGGAATCGGCTGGCTAACTCTTCGTACTCCTGGGGCGCGTCCGGGTTGACATTGCTAAGGCGACGGACGCGTGCGCGAGTTTCCTTGACGTCACCCTTCAGTCCGGAAGGCAGATCGTGGACGACGGGCAGTTGGGCGACAAGCGCCTGCAGTGGAAGTGGGGGTTGGTAGGCCAGCCCGACAGCCTCTTCCATCTCAGCGAGTCCGAAATCCTGGCGGATTTCGCGACGAAGTGATTCGAGGCGATCTTCGGTCCTCTGCACTGCAAGCCGGGAGGCATTCCAGTCTGATTCGGACTGCAAGACCAGCTGCTGGCCGGCCCTTTCTTCTTCCTCGGCCCGACCCAGATTCCTGTCCAACCTCTCTAGCTCAGATTCAAGCCCCGCTGTCGTGCGCTTATGCGCGTCGCCTTCTGCGTGCAGTTTTGCTTCCTCGGCTGATGCCTTATCGATCTCGCAACCCAACCGGTCTGACTCCTGGTCAAGCTCTGAATGCCTTGCTGTTCTGGACTGGAGCTGGCTGTCGATCTGTGCAAGAGTGCGGCTCAGCTCTGCCTCGACTTCGCGCCGGTTCCTCAGTTTCTCCTGCACGGCTGCGGCCTTCGCGCGCAGGTCTGCCAGCCGGCGGAGCATCTCATCCTGACTGGTTTGGGCCGCCTGTTCGGACAGCCTCGCCCGCCTGCGGGCGTCATCCAAGGAGCAGGTGGCCTCCTCCAGTGCCGCTCTGAGCCGAACTTCCTGCGCAGCCAAGTCGGCCAGTTCCGCCTCTGTCTGATCAACTGCCTGCCGTTGCCATGCGGCTTCCTGTCTGGCCTGAGCGGCGTGCAGCCTGGCCTCCTCCAATTCAGCCTGCCGCAACCTGGTGTCTCGAATCAGCCGCTGCTGCTTTTTCTCGAGCAGTGCTCTCTCTTGGGTCCTCTCTTCGACCTTAATTCGGGTTGCTTGGGCCTTCTCCATCGCCCTTCGAGCCTGTCCCAAGGCACGGTCAAGTTCTGTAGGCAGTTCGCGGGCTTCCCTTTCCCATGCCAGGACCGACCTGCGATGGCGCCGGCCGTCGTTTCCGCCGGTGACGGCGCCGCCGGGGCGAATGACCTCTCCCTCCAATGTGACGACTGTTGGCATTGCACCATAGTCGGAAGAACGACCTCGAGGGCGGCGACCGTTTCTTGATCTTCCCGCACGTTCGTCGAGGGCATGGCGCGCGGCAGCCAGATCTTGGGCTATCCAGACGCGCTGCAGAAGATGGTTGATGGCAGGCGCTACCTCAGAGTCGAAGCGAACGGAGCTTGCAGCGTTTCCAACGATGCCGTTGGACGTGGGAGCCGAGATGGGTCCACCCGATCGCAGACGGTCCAGAGGGAGAAACGTTGCACGTCCGGCGCCGGCCCTTTTCAGATGCTCGATGGCCTCTTGTGTGTCCTGCCACGTCTCTGCAATCACGTTTTGCAGGGCGGCGCCGAGTGCTACTTCAATTGCGCGTTCAAGCCGGTCAGGTACCTGAATACACGAGGCTACGGTTCCAATTATTCCTTTCAACTGCCCCAGTTGCGATGCCTGCAGTATGGAGCGAACAGCGCTGGCATAGACTGTGCCTTCGCTGCGAGCCGGCTGAATCAGGTCGAGCCGCGTTTGCAGTCTCTCGAGGTCACGCTGTTCCCGGTTCCTCGCAGCTTCCTCGGAGCGAAGAGCGTCCATGCCAACGTCGATGGCTTCAGTCAGGGCGTCGATCTCGGCTTGCGCCCGGCTGATTTCGGCGCCTCGTGCGGCACTCTCCGCCTCCAACTCGGTCAATGCGCCGGCAGCTACTGTGGACGCCTCTCTGCGCCTATCAGTTTCCTCTTGGGTCTTACATAATCTCTCCTCAAGGGCCGCACCTCTTTCAACCAGCTGTTGCAACTGGCTGCGAAGCCTGGCATTGCGGCCTTCCACACTGCGCAGTGCCGCGACCTCCTCGTGCCAGCGTTCCACGGCAAGGTTCTGTTTCTTTTCTCTGTCTGCCAATTGGATCTGGAGTCTGTCAAGAGCTTGCCGGCAGGTGTTGCGCTGCTCACGCACACTCTCGATTTCAGCATTGAGAGCTACCAACCTTTGTTGTACTGCCTCTCTTTCTGACTGCAGTCGGCGGCATTCATCTTCGAGGTCTGCCTGTCGGACAGCGATCTGATTCTGCCTCTCCTGGCAGACGGCAAGGCGTCGAATTACCTCGGCAGACCTGCGATGGCGAGCTTCGCTGATCTGATTGCGCTTGCCCTGATCGGCCCGCAACCTGGTCTGGCGAAGGCGTAGCTGGTCGAGCCCGGCATGAACCTCGTCCAATCGTTCACGGCGTACCTGGGTAGTCTTCTGGTCGCGCGCGGCCTTCTGCCGGGCTGTGGCGAGTTCGCTGACTGTGCGATGCCACTGATAGCCGTACCAGACGTGCAGCAAATCCTTTAGGTCGTTCTCGATCTGAATCCTTTCGAGAGCCCGCTCCGCTTGACGTTTGAGGCTGGACAAACGGGGCGAAAGCTCGGCCAAAATGTCGCCGACGCGTTCGAGGTTAAGTTGCGTCGCCTCCAACCTGCGCCAGGCCGCAGATCGTTTCTGCTGATAGCCGGTGATCCCTGCTGCTTCCTCGAAGAGAACTCGCCTTTCCTCAGGTCTCAAGCTGAGCACGCGGTCGATCAGTCCCTGCCCAATGACTGCGTAGGCGCGCCTTCCCAACCCGCTTGGCCCCAATAGCTGGGTAATGTCCTGCAGACGCACCTTCTGCCCGTTTATAAGGTATTCGTTGTCGCCGTCGCGGTAGGCCCGGCGCGTGATTTCGACTTCTCTGAAATCGATGTTGAGGTCGCCGGCTTCATTGTCAAGGACGATGCTGACGGCCGCCATCCCTTGCCTGGCTCTCTTGTGACTTCCTGAGAAGATGACGTCAACCGTTTTCTTTGAGCGCAGAAGACCGAAGCTCTGTTCGCCCAAACACCAGCGGATGGCATCGGCTACGTTGCTCTTGCCGCATCCGTTTGGACCCACAATGGCGGTTACGCCCGAACCAAAGGCGAACTCGGTCTGCTGGGCAAAAGTTTTGAATCCTTTTAGGTTTACTCGCTTTATTCGCAGCATATCGATATAAGATGGCCAACGTCAGTTCGCCGCGGGCCGGCAGTCTTTCCGGGCCCCATGCTGATGTGTCTGACTGGGCAAACCTTCTACAGGGCGGGGAAGCACAGCGGAGGAAGACACCAGCAGAATGCAGTCATGATCTGCCATCGCGAAAATGCGGCGGCACTCATGTTAGTGTTGCAGCTCCAAACTCGTCGAGGCCCCGAGACCTCGTATTCTCGGCGGCAAACTGCTTACAGAACACCAGACCCGCAAATCAAGGCGCCCACACGACGCGCCACAGGCCAGGAAGGGCAAATTCCAGTATCAGTCCAAGTACAATGAGTAGTACAGACGCGGTGACCAGACGACGCTGTCTGGTAAAGTAGTGGGCCGGATTCCATCTGTTTGTCAGGAGGGGTTGGGCCAGCATGACGGTGAGCCCGGCGTATCCGGCTAGAGTCGCCAGCCTCCATGGCATCAACCCCAGAATCAACATGGGTGACCCTTCCAGCGCCAGACGGCCAACCCCGTACCCGAACTGATTCACGGCGCGCACAAGGAACCAGAGGCCTACCAGACCGGCCGACAGCAGGCTGCCCAGTAGGATTCCGAAGAACTCAACCAGGCGTGACCCCGGGCTCTGCAGAATCGAGCCAGGAAGATTGAGGCCTGTCACCGACCATTCCAGGAGAGCCCGGTGATAGGCGAAGCCGTCATGGATCGAACGCTCAAATACCAGGGGCAAGAGCGCCGAACCCACGATCATGACGAGAAGCTGCAAAAACAGCCAGGCGGAAAGCACAACGAGGGCAGTAGCGATCCTTCCTCTGCGAAGAGGGATGGCCAGAAATAGGGTTATGGCCACTGCCTGAACGATCGGCAGAAAATTCGGTTGACCGAGGGCGGCAGGCAGAGCCGTCGTGAGCAAGGCGAAGAATCCAAACGTAATGTAGAAGATGGGATCCTTCACCAGATCGTAATTGCGCGCTTTGGGTGAGCCATTTGGCGCGGCTGGAACAGAATCTTGCATAGATCGATTATATCACCCGCTTGGGAGGAAGTACGAAATCAAGTAAATCGGTCCTGTCGGGCCTGGTTCACACGGCAGGCAGTGGACAAGTTTGAGGTTGCAAGCACCGAAGCATTTCACTGACTGTATGCGACCCAAGACCGCGTCAATCTCAGATTGGACCGGAAGCAAGGCCAGCAAATATGGACTGCTGGAGCCTACGGCCGGCCGTCCACGACTGATGTATCAGCATCCATCCGCCTACGGCAAGGAGAGGTAACCGGCGCAAGAGCTCAACTGTGGGCCCGCTCAATTCTGGTGAGCCGGAGTCAACCGGCTTACCGCCTACCTGTGGTATACTGCGCAAATGGACGAAGACATGCATGCCGGGGCATTGCAGGGAGTGCCTTCACGGTTGGTTTCCGTCACTGGTTCTAGGATGCGTTTACTGTGCCTTGCCCGTCCATAGATCGGCCCGGAAAACATGCGGCCTTAACCGAAAACGGTCCGGAAGAACGAGTTCAGAATGTGGCGGCGGTGGTGGCGGCTGCCGGGTTCAGCCGCAGGATGGGGCGCTTCAAACCGCTGCTGCCATGGAGACACGGGACGGTCATTGAAGCTGTGGCAGGGGCGCTGGCGGAAGGAGGCGCCTCTCCGGTATTTGTAGTGACTGGGCACCGGGCCGAAGCAGTCTCTGAACAGTTGAAGGGAGGATCTGCCGAGACCGTTTTCAATGCCGACTACCGCAAAGACGAGATGCTGCGGTCCTATCAGGTGGGGGTCGAGGCGTTGTGTCGAGACCACAGACCGGTCTGCGGGACGCTTCTGGCGCTGGGAGACCAGCCGCACATTCCAAGAGGCGTGATTCGACAGATCCTCGGTAGCGTTCAAGATGCGCCCGAGGCAGTGGTCGTACCGAGCTATTTGCGGCGGCGCGGACATCCTGTCTATCTTCCGCGATGGACATTTTCGGAGCTACTTGGGCTAAGCAGCGGACAGTCGCTTCGGGACCTCCTTGAAACATTCGTCGAGAAGATCGTCTACGTAACTGTTGACAGTGACTGCATTAGGCGGGACATGGATGTGCCGGCCGACTATAAGTCACTGCGCGCCGAATTTGAGTGGGTGGTCTGATTCGGGAGGCACAGGCGCTTCTGCCGCAACCCTGTGGACGGGATGACGCGGCGCCTGATGCCCGCTGGTGCAGAGCCCATTGCCAGTACTTAGGGATTGGCGAACATAGTTCTCAGAGAGTTGCTCGGGCGTGGTGGCAGAAAGGAAAGGGAAGACGTTGACTGCGACACTGTACCACTATCTGAAGGAGATGCTCGAGGAGGAGCAGACAGTTGCCGTGGCAACCATTGTCGACGCCAAGGGCTCAGTACCCAGAGAAGTAGGCGCGAAGATGGTCATTCACCCGCTGGGCCGGCATGTTGGAACGGTGGGAGGCGGCTGCGGTGAGGCGGATGTGATTCGAGCCGGACTGGATGTAATCCATGATGGGATCCCCCGCACTGTTCATGTCGACCTGACCGAAGACATCTCCATGAACAGCCTGGGCGTTTGCGGCGGCGTGATGGATGTGTTCGTTGAGCGCTGGGAAGGTGCAAGCGGCGAGGACCTATCGGCCGGGCCGGCTTGAGCCAGTCCGGCGGCAAAACGGGCTACCCGTCAGCGCCGGATCCTTACGCCGGCTGGTTATCCTCGTCCTGGGTAGAATGGGGAACTGGGATGCGGCTGTGTAGATGCACGGGTTGCGACTTCCCTCGAATTCGCAGGTTGATCATCTCGACGGCCAGCGAAAATGCCATAGCGAAATAGGCGTAGTTTTTCAGATGAAGCTCCTCAACCGCTTCGTGGAGCCAACCTTCCAGAACAAGCATAAAACCTATCAGAATCAGAAAGGCTAGCGCCAGAATCTTCATGGTTGGATGGCGTTCGACATAGGCTGCGATTGGGCCGGCAAATGTCAACATCACAGCAGCGGCAACGAGAATGGCGGGAACCATAACCCAGAGGTTTCCTGAGATTCCCACGGCCGTGATGACCGAGTCGAGCGAAAAGACGATGTCGATGAGGATGATCTGGGTGATGACGGAAGCAAAGGTTGCAGTCACCTGCGTCGTGCGGTCATGGCCTGCGGCTTCAAGTTTTTCGTGGATCTCGTAGGTGCTCTTGCCTATCAGGAAGAGGCCGCCGATCAGGAGTATCAGGTCGCGGCCGGATACGTCGTGTTGAAAGATGGAGAACAGCGGGTGGGTCAACCGCATGATCCATGTGATGCTGAAGAGCAACGCGATGCGTGCAAGCACGGCTAGCCCGATTCCGGTGGAGCGAGCCTTTGCCTGCTGGCTTGGGGGCAGCTTGCCGCTCAGTATTGCGATAAAGATGACATTGTCGATCCCGAGGACGATCTCAAGGATGACGAGTGTCAACAGGGCAACAAGGTTCTCAGCTTGAAAGAGTTCAGCCATTTCGCGTCTGACTCCTTGCCCTGCCTTCAATTGGCAGCCTTCGAAGATGCTTGAGCAGGGCGAAAGTGTGGCGGGGCATGGTACGGATTCTAGCATCTGGGGCGAGACGTGTCTAGCTGAGCAGGATCTGCCGATTCGATGTGCGCACGTTGGTGAGGAAGACGAGTCCGGCCTGCGAGCACTCAAGTCTCATAGGAATTCACAAGAGAAACATGCAGGAAAGGCTGCTCAAGACGCTACTTGAAGCGATAGAGAAAAGAGAGGCCGTTGCGCTTGTAACGGTCACCGCGGGCGACGGTGTCTATGGGCAGGCAGTAGGCAGCAATGCGCTAGTCTGGCCTGAACCGGAAAGGCGGCATGTTGGCGAGTTGGGCCTGGGCGACCAGCTGCAGACCGTGATACGGGATGCCCGGCTGGCAATCGCTCGCAACCGACACGAGCACTATCACTATGAGGTGGAGGCCGGCAGTTTCTCGGCATTCGTCGAAGTCCAGGCCCGGCCTCCGCATCTGATCATTGCCGGTGCAGGCCACATTGCCATCCCACTGGCGTCGATCGCAAAGACGTGCGACTTCCAAGTTACGGTGATTGACGATCGCCCTCAATACGCCCATGAATCACGGTTTCCCAGCGCAGACCGTGTCGTAGCCGGGCCGTTCAGGCCAACGCTTGTGGACTTGCGGCAGGGCAAGGACGCGTTTGACAGCGACACCTACATCGTCCTGGTAACGCGAGGACACCAACATGACATCGACTGCTTGTTGGAAATGTTGGATGATCCGGTTGCTTACCTGGGAATGATAGGAAGCCAACGGCGCATACGAGCAGTTTTTGAGCTCCTGGAAAAAGAGCAGATGATTCCGGCGTCGAAGTTCGATCGTGTTAAAGCGCCGATTGGCATCGACATTGGGGCGATTACACCGGCCGAGATTGCAGTCTGTATTATGGCGGAGATCATCTGCGTACTTCGGGATGGGCCGCTTCCCGGCTTGAGCGAACAGATTCAACAGGAGCGAATCGAACGAAGGAATCGGGCGAAAGAGAGATTGACTGACCTCCGAAGCAAGCAAACCCAGGCAGGCCGGTGATCGAGAGGTCTCTGATTTTACTCCAGAGAGACGGGCGGGATTGATGGAAGGTTTTGATGACCTCCAGTCATACAATAGAAGGGCCTGGGATAAGGCGGTCGAGCGCAAGAGCAGATGGACGGTACCGGTTAGCAGCGATACGGTGGCTGCGGCACGGCGAGGAAGTTGGGAGATCGTTCTCACGCCGACGAAGCCTGTGCCGCGTAAGTGGTTTCCCGATTTCAGGAGTGCGGAGATTTTGTGTCTGGCTTCCGGGGGCGGTCAACAAGGGCCCGTACTGGCTGCCGCAGGTGAAAGCACCGGCGCACGCGTCACGGTATTTGACATCTCGCCCCTGCAGCTGGCGCAGGACCGTCTCGTGGCAGAACGCGATGGTCTGGGCCTGGTGACGGTAGAAGGCGACATGCGGGACCTGAGCGCGTTTTCAGACGGAAAGTTCGACCTGATCGTTCACCCCTGTTCAAACCTGTTCGTACCAGACGTGCGACCGGTATGGCGTGAGTGCGCGCGTGTGCTGAAGCGGGGTGGCGTTCTGCTGGCGGGCTTTGTCAACCCTGTCCTTTACCTGTTTGACCAGAGAAAGATTGACGAAGGCATGCTGGAGGTCAAACACGAACTTCCTTATTCGGACCTCACGAGCATTACCAGGTCGGAGAGAGATGCCTATGTTCGGGCCGGTGAGGCCATGGAGTTCGGGCATACCCTCACAGACCAGATTGGCGGTCAACTTGATGCCGGGTTTGTAGTCACCGGCTTCTATGAGGACCGGTGGGAAGGTCAACCACCGGCTGAATATACGGACACTTATATAGGTTCGCGGGCCTTGAATCTCCATCATTTGCAGTAAACATTAGTTGCGTTTTTTGCGGTTTCGGAAGGCTGGATTACAATTTAACCAACTGTATATGGTACAGTTCACCTGGATCGCAAACCGGTTCCGGCCATTAGGTGGCTGGACTCCTGCGATAAGGTAACGGAAAAAGGTTTTTGTAGTTTGAAAAGGAGCATCAAAACATGGCGTATGCGCACACGAACTCCAAGGGCAGAACGTACTATCTGCATTCAAAGGAAACAACGTTGCGTAACGGTCGACAACAGACCCTGTACTTCTTCGCCAAGGAAGAGAAGGAGGGCTCGCTGGAGGCAGTTCCGGATGGTTACGAGGTATCCGAGAGCAAGAACGGCCTACCGGTCCTGAAGCGCTCAAAATAGATATGAAGACTGTTCCACCGCAACTGCGATGCTCAAGGATGCGCAGACCCTGATTGATGGACTTCGACCTCACACTTGAAGAAAAAATAGATAGGACTCCACCGCCCCTGCGGGAGATCATCGAAGATTTTCGCAGTATGGAACCGCGGGAGCGGCTGGAGTCTCTCCTCGATTTCGCAGTGAATATGCCGGACCTTCCCGGCTTTCTTCACGACGCCCGCGATCAGATGGAGCAGGTTCACGAATGTCAGACGCCGATATTCGTGTTTGCCGACATTGTAGATGCCGGTGTGCACGTTTATATCGACGTACCTAAAGAGTCGCCTACGGTTCGAGGCTACGCCGCGATTGTACAGGAAGGTCTGGAGCGGGCCGCCCCGGACTGCGTATTGCAAACGCCGGACGACATTCACTACCTTCTTGGCCTGCACGAGGCAATCTCGCCACAGCGAATTCGGGGCCTGCACGTCCTCATGGCCTACCTGAAGAGGCAAGTTACAGCCAGAATGGCCCAAAGTGAATAGTGCGCTGACCGACGTTAGTGGTATTCTGGTCGGCCATTGGTCGGATCCTGAACATGGAACCGGCTGTACCGTTGTCTTGACGCCTGAAGGGAGTTGCTGCGGAGTCGACGTGCGCGGATCGGCCCCGGGAACGCGGGAAACCGCTCTACTTGATCCTGTGAACCGTGTGGACCGCGTGCACGGCGTGCTTCTGAGCGGAGGCTCGGCCTACGGCCTGGGGGCGGCGCACGGTGTCGTCAAGTGGCTGGCAGATAGGGGCTTTGGCTGGTACACGCCGGCCGCATCGGTGCCGATTGTGCCTGCCGCGATTCTGTACGATCTGGGGTTGGGAGGCTCGACAAAATATCCCACCCAGGAGGACGCATTCGCTGCCTGCGAGGCGGCCACCGCTGAGGACACGAGCCGCGGCTCAGTCGGAGCCGGGATCGGCTGTACAGTGGGAAAACTGTTCGGATTCGATCGATGTACGAGGGGCGGGCTGGGCCAGGCCTCTGCAACCTTGCCTGGCGGCGTTATTGTTTCGGCATTAGTCGCAGTCAACGCGGTTGGAGACGTTGTGGACCCAATGCGGGCTCATCAGGTGGCGGGGGCCCGAGACTCGAAAAGCGGAGAACTGGTAGACAGCCTTGCCGAAGCCGCCGCGTCAGAGGACTGGGTCTTCTTCCGTTCGTCCGACCCAAACTCCTCCGCGTCTTCGGATTCGCCAGACGAATCGGCTTCGCAAAGCTCCAGCCCGGTCCCGGACAATACGACAATTGGTGTTGTCGCCACTAATCTCAGTCTTTCCAAGCCGGCAGTGACCAAGTTGGCACAGATGGGGCAGACGGGAGTCAGCCGAACAACCCGGCCCGCGCACACGCTCTATGACGGCGACTGCCTGTTTGCATTGGCAACAGGAGGGCTCGATCTGCAGATAGACTTGAATCTGGTGGGTGCGGTGGCCGCAGAGGTCGTCGCGGCTGCGGTTCTTGACGGCGTACTCAATGCGACACCGGCCTACGGCGTTCCCGCCGCCTCAGTGTTGACCCCGCGGCGGCTCATCACTTAACCCCCTCATTCTTCCGCTCGGCTCGCTCGATTCAACCATATTCCAGGACGGGTCCGTCCAGGCAAAGTACATGGCCGTTCAACTCGCAGGAACCGCAGATCCCTACGGCACAGCGCATGTAGGCTTCCCACGAAAGCTGGCGCAGCAGGCCGTGCTTCTTCCCTATGCCGTCGACGGCGGCAAGCATTCCGTGCGGTCCGCAAGCGCACAGTAGATCGGTTGCTCCTGAAGACAGCAGGTCTGCCAGAAGATCGGTAACTCGCCCCTTGGACCCGCCAGTCCCATCCTCAGTACATGTTAGCACCTCTAACGCGCCTGCCTTCCACTCTGCTTCCTTATGCAGGGCATTGAATCGTTCCACGTACAGGAGATCGGTGGCAGTGCCGGCACCGACGATGACGGTCAGCGCGTCCAAATGCCGACTCCATGCCTTCGCCAGCCAGAGGAGTGGGGCCACTCCGTAACCTCCTCCAACGAAGGAGGCTCGCAGTCCGAATTTCGGTAGACGAAAACCCTTTCCGAACGGCCCTCGTATCCATAGAGAATCGCCGGGCCCCATCGCATGCAACAGGTTGGTGAATGGGCCGACGGCGGTGACCATCAAGGTCACCGGGTCGGCAGCGACCAGAGAAAAGGGCTTCTCATCGAAGCGAGGCAGCCAGGCCATTACAAACTGCCCTGGCTCAGCATTCAGGCGGAGGTCGAGGGTGAAGGTTTTCGTGCGGTAGTTATCGTCTTCAACGGTGAGGATCGGGAAAGGGGCAGGAAGGCTCAGAGAGCCGAATTGCGCGGGCCCGTCAGATAGAAAACTCATCTTTGCACCATGCGGCCGCGGAGGTGCTTTCCCTTCTTCAGGCCCGCTTCAAAATGACGACAGGGATTACTCGCTCGGTCTTGGCCTGATAGTCATTGTACTGGGGCCAGATCTCCGCCATCATGTTCCACAGGGGCGGCTTTTCTTCCGGCGAGGCGGTGTGGGCCGTTGCGTCGAAGACGTCGGCGCCGACCCGCAACTTTACGGACGGCGTCTCAACCAAATTAAGATACCAGGAAGGATGATGCGTGGCGCCACCGCGGGAGGCGACGATCACGTAGGTTTCCTCGCCTTCAACTTTGCCATAAATGAGCGGAGTCGTGCGGGCCTTGCCGCTGCGCCGCCCTGTTGTCGTCAGCAGCAAAGTGGGGACGCCGTTCCAGATGTGGCCGTCTTCACCGTCAGATTCGAGATAGCGGTCTATGTGTTCCTTTACCCAGTCCGGTACTTCTCGTTCGGCCATATCAGTTCTCTCCTCAATCTGCGGCCCAATTTAGGCCGTCGGTCCGTTCGTTTCAGTCTACCACAGTGCAGAATGATCCGCATGACCTGGCCACTTT
>JAPPKT010000240.1 GCA_028819675.1 Caldilineaceae bacterium
TAGCCGTCCTGGTTCTGCTTGCTCCAGTCGGGTGAGTAACCGCGCGCGCTGCCGATGCCGTAGGAGGGGTCGATCTGGTTGGGGTGGGACCAGGGCCAAGCCTGCGTGAGATTACTGGCGCGAGACAGATCCGACAGACGCGCTGGCGAAGAGGGAAAAAACTACCCTTTGACAAACGTGCAAAATTATACATAATTTCCTTTAAGATCGCTGGCGGTTTTCGAGTGTGCGGAAGCACAAATGTCATCAAGAATGGGACCAACCTCCTCGGCCAGTCGCAATATCACTGCAAAGACTGTGGCGCGCATCGGGTATTGGCGTCGAGGAGAGAGGCGGAAACATCCGGACCGCTCATTCTGAAAGCCTGATTCAGGTAACCGGTTTATCACTGACCACAACCCGGCGATGAGGTCCCTACTCTAGCAACTTACTTTTTACCACTACCTTTTCCCCAGCAGAGACACTTCGTGCAGGGTGTAACGCCAACCGGCCTGAAGTGGCAAGGAGATCGCATATGGGTAAACCGTTGCGGGCGGGTTTGATCGGTTGTGGCGGCATTGCCGGGGCGCACATGCGGGCATACCGTCAACTAGGGGGGGTGGAGATCGCGGCCGCCGCGGAGATCGTTCCGGACCGTCTCCAATCATTTGGCGCTGACTGGGGTATCGAGGGCCTCTACCTTGATTATGAGGTCATGCTGGAGCGGGAAAAGTTGGACATCGTCAGTGTCTGCACACCGCCCTTCGCCCACTGCGCTCCGACCATCGCTGCGGCCGAGGCCGGCGTGCGCGGCATCTTCTGCGAGAAGCCGATGGCCATGAATCTGGCCGAGGCCGATCGGATGCTTGAAGCCTGTGAGCGGGCCGGGACGCTACTCCAGATCGACCACATCTACCGCTTCGAGCGCAATTTCCGCCAGGCGAAGGCAATGGTGGAGGCCGGCGCAATCGGTGATCTGCTCGTGATATCGGGAAAGTGCGTGGGGCCTCCGCGCAGTCCCGAAAACTATGCCGGACAGTACCGGCTGAATGGCGGCGGTTGGATGATGGCCCAGGGCACTCACCTCTTCGATCTGTTCCGCTACTACGCCGGTGATCCTCTCTGGTGCCTCGCCAATGTCGAACGCTGGCGCCCTGACGTAGACATCGAAGATGCTGCCACCGGTCTATTCGGACTGGATAGCGGTGTCAAGGCATTCTTCGAGGTAAGCGGCAACCGCGCGGACCGTACCTTTGCGTTCATGGCCGAACTCGAAGGTGTGAAAGGCCGGCTGCACATCTCCGACGGGGTGGACAGACTGCACTTCTATCAATGGACCGCCGGAGACACGCCCGACGATTGGCGGCCTGTCGAGACTGTCACGGAGGATCCGATCGCTATTGTTCTCCAGGACTTCCTGAGCGCCGTTATCGATGATCGTGAGCCGGAATCCAACGGACGTGAAGGACGGGCCGCCCTGGAGATGATCATGGCCGTCTTCGAGTCCCAACGACAGGGTGTGGCCTGTATTAACTTTCCGCTGGCAATCGAGGAAAACCCGCTGGCATTGATGAACGAAGAAGGCACACTGTCTACGCCTGGTAAGGACCCTTTTCACTAATTGCGCCGCACGTCAGGAGGACACCTAACATGAAGCTCGCTCTGTTTGCTTTCGGCCAGGAAGATCATGTGGGCATCGTTGAAGAGGATGGCATCTTCGATCTCACGCGCGCGATGCAGGCATACGATCTGTTCAACAAGAACATCCAGACAGCGCCGGTGACCAGCATTCATGAGATGTTGGACAAGAACATGGTCCGTCCGGCGGTCATCGAACCGGTGGTGGACTTTATTGACCGGCACAACCTGCGCCAGGCTCTGACCGTTCCCGCCGGGGCAGCCGATCATCCCTTGCGGGCGCCCATCAGGCGGCCAGGGAAGATCATTGCGCTTGGCGGCAACTACTCCTTCCCAGGCTATCCGGACCCTGAAGAACCGCCTTTCTTCTTCAAAGTCGCGACCTCTGTTATCGGATCCGACGAGCCAATCATTTACAAGAAGAGCATGAAACAGGTGGAGCCGGAAATCGAGCTGGCCGCGGTGATCGGCGCCCGTGCGAGCGATGTACCCGAAGAGGAAGCAATGCAATATGTGGCCGGCTATACGGTGCTGAACGACGTTACGGCCCGCGATCTGC
>JAPPKT010000212.1 GCA_028819675.1 Caldilineaceae bacterium
TGGGAGGCCTGCACAGCTTTATGGGCTGGGACGGTCCGATTCTGACCGACTCCGGCGGCTACCAGGTGTTCAGCCTGGCCCACCGACGCCAGCTGGACGCCAACGGTGCGACCTTTCGCAGCCATATCGATGGATCGTCCCACCGCTTTACGCCCGAACGCGTGATCGAAATCGAGGAGCGGCTCGGCGCCGACATCGCAATGGTGTTGGACGAGTGTGCCGAACCCCTCGATCGCGCCTATCTGGCCCAGGCCCTCTCCCGTACTCACGCCTGGGCCGAGCGCTGCAAAGCCGCCCATTCGCGTCCGGATCAAGCCCTCTTCGGTATCGTGCAGGGTGGCATCTATCCGGAGTTGCGGGCACAGAGTGCCCGGATTCTGGCCGGGCTGGATTTTCCCGGCTATGCCATCGGCGGGCTGGCGGTCGGCGAAACCAAAGAGCAGATGTACAGCACGCTCGACGCAACCTGTCCCCATCTGCCTGCGAACAAGCCTCGCTATCTGATGGGCGTCGGCGCGCCCGAAGATATCATCGAGGCGGTCTTGCGCGGCGTCGATCTGTTCGACTGCGTGTTGCCGACCCGAATCGCCCGCAACGGCGCACTGCTGACACCGACCGGTCGGCTCAACATCCGCAACGCCCGCTTCGCCGAGGACAGCCGTCCCGTCCAGGAAGCGTGCACCTGCTATACATGCCGTACCTTCAGCCGCGCCTACCTGCGCCATCTCATCGTCAGCGGCGAAATCAGCGGCCTGCGCTTGGCGACCATCCATAACCTGCACTTCATGTTTCAGCTGATGGAGCGGATTCGAACGGAGATCGCGCAAGGTACGTTCGCATCCTTCCGCACCAACTTTCTGCATGCCTATCAGATAACCGATCAACGGGTCCGGCATGAACAGCGCCAGCGCAGAGTAGAGGCGCTGCCGGCCGCGTCATGACAGGTCGGCACGCATAGAGGCGAAGAGCGAAAAGATACCCATCCCCTTCCTTATTCCGTCGCCGACGTGCTTTAGTGAAGACTTCTGATTCCATGTCTGAACTTTTCAAAGCGTTTGTCCTGGGTCTGGTGCAGGGCGCCAGCGAATTCCTGCCAGTCAGCAGCAGCGGCCATCTGGTGATCGTTCCCTGGCTGTTCGGCTGGCCGTCTTCATCCCTTCTCTTCGATACAGTTGTGCATCTGGGGACGCTTCTCTCGATCCTGGCCGTCTTCGGGCGGGACTTTGCCGCCATCATCCGCGCTACCCTGCGCAGCCTCCCCTCAGTTCTCAAAACGCGAGGACTGGCATCCTCGTTGAGGGACGTTAACGCCCGTCTGGGTTGGTTTATCATCCTGGGGTCGGTTCCGGCTGCGATCACCGGCCTGCTATTCAAAGATCCGCTGGAACGGCTCTATCATACGCCGCAGGCTGCTGCCTTTTTTCTGGCGGTGACCGCCCTGTTGTTGGCCGGCAGCGAATGGATGTCCCGCAATGTCGTCGCACGCGCCCCCTTGGCGGCCATGTCGATGCGTCAGTCCTTTCTAATCGGTCTGGCCCAGGCTGCAGCGCTGGCGCCGGGCATCAGCCGCAGTGGTACGACAATTGCCGCTGCCCTGGCCCAGGGCCTGCGCCGCGAAGCAGCCACTCGCTACAGCTTTCTCCTGGGTGCGCCGGCCTTCCTTGGCGCCGGCCTGCTGCAGGTCGGTGACATGCTGGCTACCGCGCCATCGGCTGTGCTATCCGAGCTGCCGGCCCTGCTGGTCGGTTTCATCACCAGCGCGATCTGCGGCTATGTTGCAATCCGCTTCCTGCTGGCATATGTGCGCCGCAACGGTCTCTATCTGTTTTCCGGCTACTGTCTGCTCGTCAGCCTTGCCGTCCTAACACTTTTCACTCTGCGTCTATGATCAACCGTCACCCGCGAAACCTTCATCTCAGCCTGCGAAGAAGGCTGCTCTCACGGTTAATCCTCACGGCCTGTCTGCTTTCCGCCTGCACGTTGCCGCGGGGCGACGCTGTAATCTCCGCCCCCGAACCGGTCACCTTGACTATCGCCGGTTCCACCGAAATGCGCCCCTTGCTGACCGACCTGACTTCCGCCTACAGCGAGCGCAATCCAGATGTTCAGTTCACTCTGTTCGCCGGCGGCAGCCGGATGGGGGAACGGTGGCTGGCGTCCGGGCAGGCTGA
>JAPPKT010000280.1 GCA_028819675.1 Caldilineaceae bacterium
AAGACCTGCCCTGGGAAGTCCGCCACGACAACCTCTACCCCAACGTGATCTTCGATAGCGCCGACAACCTCTACAAATGCTGGTACAACCCCTTCGTCATCGACGTGGCCACATCCGATACCCCGCCCGCACAGCGGGAACGCGGCGCCTATCGCGCTGCCCTTGACCGCGCAAGAGCCGCCGAACACATCAGGAAGCACCGCGAGATGGGCGTCTGTTACGCCGTCTCCACCGATGGCATCCACTGGGACAGGCCCGAGCTCGGCCTGATCGAGTTCAACGGCTCCACCCGCAACAACCTCGTCATGCGCGACGTGCACGGCGTCGGCGTAACCCTCGACCCCCATGATCCCGACCCCGCCGGCAGGTTCAAGGCCTTCATGGAGGGCGGCACAGCCAGTTCGCCCGACGGCCTGCACTGGTCCCCCATCCAGCCCTGCCCCGAGATCGACGCCCGTTGGGACACCCACAACAATCTCTTCTGGGACGAACGCCACGCCCGCTATGTCGGCATAACCCGCCTGTTTGACGGACGCCAGCGCACCGTCGGCCGTACCGAGAGCGAGGACTTCAAGACCTGGACGCGCGCGGTCGAGGTCCTCCGCGCCCTGCCCGACGAGCCTGATCGCCAGACCTACGCCCTGATCGCCTTCCCCTGTGCCCAGATCTATCTCGGCCTCCTGATGATGTTCGATACCGCGACCGACCTTGTCGACTGCGAACTGGCCTGGAGCCGCGACACCGTGCAATGGGAGCGCGTCTCACCGGGGACGCCCCTGATCGAACGCGGCGCGGAGGGCAGCTTCGACTGGGGCTGCGTCTACGCGGGAGCTTATCCGTTCCTCAAGGACGGGCGCCTGCAGCTCTATTACGGCGGCAGCGACGGCCCCCATACCGACTGGCGCTCCGCCTATCTGGGACTGGCGACCCTGCGCCCGGACGGGTTTGCCGGGTTGACGCCGGTCAGTAAGACACAGACCGCCACGCTCGTCACGCAGCCTGTGCTGTGCAGCGGGCGTCAACTCCACCTCAGCGCCGACGCCGAAGGCGGCCAGGTCAGAGCGGCGCTCGCCGATGTCGATGGCAAGGGCCTCGCCGATTCGATTCCGGTCCAGACCGATGGCACCGATCTCCCCATGCAATGGCACGACGGTCAGGACCTGGCCGCGCTTGTCGGCCGGGAAATTCAGCTTATCTTCGAACTGCAGGACGCGACGCTCTATTCCTTCTCTTTCAGCGATTAACCCCTAGTTTGTATAGGCGGCCGCCTGCCGCCCGCGCCATCCCGCGAGATGCACGCCGCCTTCAGCGGGTGAATCTCGCAACACCGCCACCGAATATATAAGGAGAAACTCATGGGAACGAGAATGGAAGGCAAAGTCGCCATCATCACCGGCGCCACATTGGGGCTGGGCAAAGCCGGCGCGCTGGCGTTCGCCCGCGAAGGCGCCTCCGTCGTCATCTGCGACCGCGGCCGAACGCCGGAGAACTCGCAGAAGGTACTGGCGCAGGCCGAAGGTCTCAGCGGTGAGATCGCCTACAAGCGCTGCGACGTCATGATCAAAGAGGACATCAAAGCCCTGGTCCAATTCACCGTGGAGCGCTATGGGCGCGTCGATGTCATGGTCAACAACGCCGTTATCGACAACCCGGGGGGCCTTTTGGAGGAAGTCACGCTCCAGGACTGGGAGGACGGCTTCATGTGCCACGTGACCGCGCCGCTTCTCTTCTGCAAAGAGGTGGTCCCGCTCATGATCAAGCAGGGGGGCGGCAACATCATCAACGTCTCATCCGGTATCGCCCTTGCCGGCAGTCCCAGCATTTCGTCCTATGGCCCGGCCAAGGCCGCCATGATCAACTTCACCCAGCATCTGGCCATTACCTACGGCCCCGACGGCATCCGCGCCAACACGCTCACCCCCGCCCGTATGCTCACCGAAAAGAAATACGAGATGCTCGCCAACAATCCCGCCGCGGTCCGCACGCAGAAATTCGCCTACCCAATGGGCAGCCCCGCCTTGCCCGAACAGGTGGCCGAGGTCATGCTGTTTCTGGCCTCTGATGAGTCCGTCGCCATCACCGGTCACAACCTGATCGCCGACGCCGGCAACACGGCATTCGGCCCGGGCGGCATGATCGGACGGCTGGAGAAGGATCTGCGCGCCAG
>JAPPKT010000199.1 GCA_028819675.1 Caldilineaceae bacterium
GACCACTGACCACTGACCACTGACCACTGACCACTAACCACTAACCACTAACCACCGTAGTACGCCTTTCGCCCTCCATGCTTACTTACATCGCCCGCCGCATCCTGCAAGGCGCCGTCGTGATCATTCTGATCAGCGTCGGCACCTTTATCGTTATACGTTTGATGCCGGGCGACCCCACCTACCTGCTGCTGGGCGAGGGCGAAATTCGCATTAGCCAGGAACAAATGGAGGCAATCCGCGCTAGGTGGGGGTTGGATCGCCCCCATCATGAACAGTTCTTTCTCTGGGCGTGGAACCTCTTGCGCGGAGATTTCGGCGACTCTCTGATCCGCAAGGGAATACCCGTGCGGCAGATGATCTTCGAGGCTATCCCGGTAACCGCGATCCTGAATGTCACCTCTCTGGCGCTCGCGCTGTTGGTTGCCATTCCGGCCGGCATCATCGCCGGCGTCCGCCGCAACTCCTCCTTCGACTACAGCACAGCCGTCGGCTCGACTCTGGGCGTTGCCCTGCCCAACTTCTGGCTAGCCCTCATGCTCATCGTACTCTTCGCCCTCTATGTGCCGCGTTGGTTCGGCGACCTGCCCCTGATCGGCCGCATTCCACCCTTCGGGCTGAAGTCGTGGCAGGGCTACATCCTTCCTGTCCTGGTGCTGACCACCGAACAAATGGCCGTCCTGACGCGCGTCATGCGCGCCTCGACCCTGGAAGTCCTTACCCAGGACTACGTGCGCACAGCCTACGCCAAAGGGCTGCCGAACATGATCGTGCTTGTCCGCCACGCAGTCCGCAACGCGCTGCTCCCGGTCGTAACGGTCATCGGTTTCCGTATCGCCTTCATTCTCAGTGGCACCATCGTCGTCGAAACCGTCTTCGCCATCCCAGGCATCGGGCGCCTTTTCACCGATTCGATCTTTCGCCTCGACTACCAGGTCGTTCAGTCCCTGGTCGTCGTGCTGGCCGTGCTCGTCGTCGTCGTCAACCTGATCACCGACCTCACCTACGCCATCATCGACCCGCGTATTCGAATCAATTAGATTCCCTTAGCCACCGATTCAACATATGACGACCTCCGCACCCGTCGAACTCAATCAGCAACTTACAGCCACCTCCGACCACCGCTCCGAATGGAGCCAGGCTTGGCGGCGCTTCTGCGCCAATCGTATCGCCCTCGGTGGCTTGGTTGTGATCCTCCTTCTGGCGCTGATGGCGATCTTTGCCCCCTTCATCTCACCTTACGATCCCATCGACGAAATCTTTCGCGGCATGCGCGGCGGCAGCCCAACTCTTGCCCATCCCTTCGGCTACGACCATCTGGGACGGGACCTCCTCAGCCGCGTAATCTTCGGTACCCGCGTCGCCTTGCTTGTCGGCCTGCTGGCAACCGGCATCGCAGTTACCTTAGGCGTAGTCATCGGCGCAGTGGCCGGTTACCTCGGCAGCTGGGAGGACACACTGATCTCCAGGGTTATCGACACCCTCATGGCCTTCCCCATCATCGCCCTGCTGGTCGTACTCGCAGCAGTTCTGGGGCCAAGCCTCGTTACCACAGTTGTCGTCATCGGCGTCACCGGCTGGGCCCGCTTCGCCCGTGTCGTACGCGCAGACATCATGTCCTTGAAGGCGACCGACTTCGTCACCGCCGCCCGCGCCGTCGGCGTGCGCGACTGGCGCATCATCTGGCGCCACCTTCTTCCCAACGTAATGGGCCCAATCATCGTATTGGCGACCCTCGGCATCGGGGGCATTATTATTCTCGAATCCGCGCTCTCCTTCCTAGGCTTGGGAATCCGCCCGCCCAACCCTTCCTGGGGCGGTACCTTGGCCGATGGAAGAGCCTTTATCCTGCGATTCCCTCATATTGCCTTCTTTCCCGGTCTCATGATCGTCATCACAGTGCTGGCCTTCAACTTCCTGGGCGACGGCCTGCGCGATGCTCTCGATCCACGCGAACGGGACTAAGAGATTTCACTACCTCTTTCTATCAAGGAGAATGACATGAAGAAGCATTCATCACGATTCACAATTCTCACACTGCTCCTGGCAGTCGCACTGGCACTCACCGCCTGTGTCGCCGTCGCACCTGAAGCCGGCGGCGACGACATGATGGAGGAGGAAGGCGGCTTCGTCGTCGGCGTCAGCAATACCCTCGTCGGC
>JAPPKT010000112.1 GCA_028819675.1 Caldilineaceae bacterium
CCCCCGCACAAGGGAGGGCCGAATAGGCCCGACCGCCCAAAAAAGCGAGGGGAGACGAGTGAGGAGAGAGAACTGCCACTTCCCCTGCCCCAGGGTTGAGCGCGGAATGGCGATGGCTTAGTCGTTGCGACCAAAGACTGTCAGAATCTTCCCAACTTACATCTGATAGAGATTGAAAGTCCTGTCCTGCTATGTTGACAGAAGCAGGTTGCGGGAAGTTCTTGCGCTGTGGGTGCATGTCGGATTGCGACGCCAGCAGGCGCGTTTTGGCGTTTGCGCACCTCTTTTCTGAGGAGGCCAGCCATCTCCTATAGTGAGCGCGGTCGATCATCCAGACTTGAAGGGTTTTACAGGCGAAGCGTGGAGGACCGTGTCGCACTGCTGTCTGAGTGGGCGGCGCTGACCTGCGAGGAAACGGCGCTTCTGGCCGAGAGTATTGGCCCGGAGCAGGCCGACCTGATGATCGAAAACGTCGTGGGGCGGTTTGTTATGCCTTTGGGGGTCGGAGCGAACTTCCTGATTGACGGTCAAGAGTACCTCGTACCGATGGCTGTAGAGGAGCCGTCGGTCGTGGCCGCCGTCAGCTCCGCCGCGCTCTTGGCGAGATCAGGAGGGGGCTTCTCGACAGGCAGCACGGATCCGGTGATGGTTGCCCAGATTCAGGTACTCGACGTAGCAGACGCGTCCAAGGCAAAGAGGGCAATCCTTGCTGCTGAGGGGGAGATCCTGGCTCGTGCGGAAACCAGCCCATCGTTGTCGCGGCTGGGCGGCGGGCCCCAGGGGATCGAAGTACGCCATCTGTCCGAAACGCCAGCAGGGCCGATGCTGATCGTCCACCTTTTGATCGACTGCCGGGACGCAATGGGAGCGAACGCTGCCAACACCGCGGCCGAGGCTGCGGCGCCCTTGATTGAGAAGCTGAGCGGAGGGCGAGCGGGACTGCGCATCCTTTCCAATTTGAGTGACAGGCGGCGTGCATGGGCCGAAGTCGAGATTCCCTACAAGGCGTTCGACAGCGACAGTTACTGCGGAAGAGATGTGATACGCGGGATCGCAGAGGCGAATGCGTTTGCGGTTGCGGACCCCTATCGAGCAGCGACCCACAATAAGGGCATCTTCAACGGTGTGGACGCGGTGCTGCTGGCGACAGGGAATGATTGGCGTGCGGTCGAGGCGGGGGCACATGCCTGGGCGGCGCGTGACGGTCAGTACCGAGCGCTTACCGACTGGCAAGTGCTCGGTAGTGGGGACTCGGAGACCTTGTACGGGCGTCTGGAGATGCCGCTGGCGGTCGGTACGGTAGGCGGGGCGACCCGCAGCCACCCCTCTGCCCGGATTGCATTGAAGATACTGGGCCTGGACGTCATCGCAGAAGAGGGCCCGCGTTCTGATGGTGAATGTGCCGATGGCGATGCTGGCAAGGATTCACGGCGGCGAGGCGCGAGAAGGCTGAGCGAAATTATTGCAGCGGTAGGTCTGGCGCAGAACCTGGCAGCATTGCGCGCGCTGGCGACCACGGGCATTCAGAAGGGGCATATGCGTCTCCACGCGCGCCAAGTTGCGGTAGCGGCGGGCGCGGAGGGCGAGGCAGTCGAGCAGATAGCAGGACAGTTAGTTGCTGAAGGAAGAATAAGAGTAGAGCGGGCCAAAGAGCTGTTGCGACGGTGAAGGAAATGATGCCCTTGGGAGGCACGTTGAGAGTGGGAGTGAGAGAGGAATACCGATGTTGAATCAACCTGTTTTGCAGGTAGGGATTGTCGGATACGGGTCTTACGTTCCGCGCTTCCGCTTGCCCGGGTCGGAAATCAGCAGGATCTGGATGGACGAGATTGAAGCGGCGGGCAAGCAACTCGACGGGGGACAGAACGGGCTTAAGAAGAGTGGAGCAAGTAGCCCCATATTGGAGAAGGCGGTGCCGGGTCTCGATGAGGACACGGCGACTATGAGCATAGAAGCGGCCCGCGATGCGCTGGCGCGTTCACAGATCGACCCGCAGGAGATTCGCGCGGTGTGGGTAGGAAGCGAGAGCCATCCCTACGCGGTTAAGCCGACTGGCACAATAGTGGCAGAGGCGATAGGCGCCACACCAGCCACGCAAGCGGGAGACTGGCAGTTCGCGTGCAAGGCGGGAACAGAAGCGGTGCAGGCTGCGATCGGTCTGGTCGGGAGCGGGATGGCTACCTATGCTCTTGCAATAGGGATGGACACCGCACAGAGTCGACCGGGTGATGCGCTGGAATATACGGCGGGCGCGGGCGGGGCGGCCCTGCTTCTGGGTAAGGCGGAGGAATCGGTTGCTGTAATCGAGCGAAGTTTGAGTTTTGTTTCCGATACGACTGACTTCTGGAGGAGGCCTGGAAGCCAGTTTCCCAGCCATGCCGAACGCTTTAGCGGAGACCCCGGCTACTTCGGCCACGTGCTGCCGGCCGCAGAGGGGATTATGCAGGAAACAGGTATAACGGCGGCGGAGATAGACCATGTCGTTTTACATCAGCCCAATGTGAAGTTTCCAGTCAGGGCGATGCGCATGCTGGGTTTCGAGGAAAAACAGTGGCAGCGCGGGATGTTGGTCGAAGAGATAGGCAATACCTACGCCGGTTCTGCCCTTGTCGGATTGACGGCGATCTTAGACGTTGCAGAAGCAGGACAGTTGGTCCTGGTGGTCAGCTATGGCAGCGGGGCCGGTTCTGACGCCTTCCTGCTGCGTATGACTGACCGCCTAGCCACCGCACAGGGTAAGGCTCCGACGACCAGTGAATATATAGGACGTCGTGTCGAGATCGACTATGCGCAATATGTCCGTTTAGGGGGAAAGCTGGCTGCCCACTGAGTGGGATTCAATGTCCATCGGGAGCTGCGTGGAGAATCCGGACATTCTTTGCACTGCAGTCACCTCCTGGCCGCGTTGGTCAATGCTGCAGCCGTCGCAGATTCGGGGCAGCGAGCGCCAGCGAACCGCATCTGGTGACATGGATTTTGGCGGCGGCAGGGCATGGGGGTCTCTCTGATTCCTGGTCGCAGAGACCTCTTCGCTATGACTGGAAACAGTAGCGCATTCGACTATTTGTCCGCCCTAAGCGCCTTCAGCGAATCTATCAGTAGCGTTCGCCAGCGTTCATCCTCATCGATGGGGATGTATATGGCCTCACGCCCAACATGGATTGCATTGTTGGGAATGAACTCGCCTTCGTCCGTGGTGCGCCCCAGGCCCATCCTCAAGAAACTTTGCAGCTTTCGCCGGGGACCGTCGTCCAAAACTCCTTTCACCACATCCGGCGATCCTATGGCATGTAGTGGAAAGCCTACCGGAAGTTTGACCGCGATCTGATCGCGGCGGCGGGCGATGTTCAAAATGCCGGTAGTCAACGCCTCCATTTTCGCCTGAATCTGGTAGAAGAGGTTCTCCAATTCCTGCGGAAGGGCGTTCTCCTCCGGGTCTTTGCCGAAGCGGTCCTCGATCTCGCGTCGCATTTCTTCAAGGTCGTGCAGAGAACCCAGTCCAGCAATGCGGCGATAGAGTTGCAGGCGCAAGCCCTCGTCTTCAACATAATAGGCAGGGATTTCGGCGCGCAGAGGCAGGTCAAGGGTGACGGGGGGAGCAAGCGGATCGTCCAGGGCTGTCGGGAAGGCGCCGCCGACCTGCGGCTGCGGCATCACGTGGGGCGGGCCCTGGCTATTGGTGGATTCCGCTTCTGCTACATCACCATTCTCAGCCTGTGCCTTGGCAAAGCGTTCCCTCGTTGCACGAAGATCATTGACCGATTGGGCGAGTAGGCGGGTATAAAGGTCAAAGCCCACACTGGCAATCTGGCCGTGCTGCTTGGCGCCGAGTAGCTCTCCCGCCCCTCGGATTTCAAGGTCTCGCATGGCAATGCGGAAACCGGCACCCAACTCGTCGCTGCTTTCGAGCAGTGCTTCCAGGCGGCGGCGGGCGTCGAACGTCAGCGTGCTGTGGCGATCGTGGAAGAGATAGCAGTAGCCCCTCACGGCACCGCGTCCGACCCGGCCTCGCAGCTGGTATAGCTGTGCCAGCCCGAAATGGTCGGCGCGATTCACGATGATGGTATTGGCGCGGCGAATGTCGAGCCCATTCTCAACGATGGTTGTGCAGACAAGCACATCGATTTCGCCGTCAGCGAAGCGCAGCATGGTATTTTCCAGTTCGCGCTCGGCCATCTGTCCGTGTGCAATGGCAACGACCGCCTCCGGCACTTCGCGTTGCAGACGTGTCGCCAGAGTCTGCAGTCCGCGAACGCGGTTATGGACGAAGAATACCTGCCCGTCCCGCTCCAGCTCCCTTTGAACAGCCTGACGAACCAGTGTGTTGTCGAACTCTGAGAGAATCGTGCGCACGGGGAGCCGTTCTCTGGGGGGCGTGTTGATGGTGCTCATGTCGCGAACGCCGCTCAAACTCATGTGCAACGTACGCGGGATCGGTGTCGCGCTAAGGGTAAGCACGTCCATCTGGGAACGAATCTGCTTGAGGCGCTCTTTGTGGCTGACGCCAAAGCGCTGCTCCTCATCGATGATGAGAAGTCCAAGCGAGTTGAACTCCACATCTCCGGAAAGCAACCGGTGTGTACCAATGACGATGTCGGCAGTCCCTGCCTGCAGTTTCTGCAACACCTTTTCCTGTTGAGCCTGCGTTCGGAAGCGTGAGAGCATCTCCACCAGGATGGGAAACTGCTTGAGACGGTCGCTAAAGACACGGTAATGCTGCTGTGCGAGAACGGTAGTCGGGACGAGCACGGCCGCCTGTTTTCCATCCATAACGGCCTTAAACGCGGCGCGAATGGCAACTTCCGTTTTGCCATAGCCGACATCACCGATAATGACGCGGTCCATCGGCCTGTCGGTTTCCATGTCGCGTTTGACGTCGATGATGGCGTCGATCTGGTCGGCAGTTTCGCGAAAGGGGAAGGCTGCCTCCATCTCCTCCTGCCAAGGGCCATCGGGGCTGAAAGCGTAGCCGGGGACGACTTCCCGCTCCGCGTAAAGCTTGAGCAGGTCTTCGGCAATGTCCTCGACGGCTTTCTTGGCGCGCGCCTTCACCGTCTGCCAGTCGCTGGTGCCCAGACGCGACACGGAGGGCGGGATGCCGGCGTCGCCTGCTCCAACGTAGCGGCTCAGCCGGTCTGCCTGATGAACGGGGACGTACAGTTTGTCGCCCCTTGCATAGTTCACCTGAAGGTATTCGCGCTCGACCCCGCCCATCTCGAGCCTGGAAAGGCCTTCATACACGCCGATGCCATGCTCCATGTGAACGACATAGTCGTTGGGACTTACATCGGCAAAGAAGAGTTCGGGGGCCACTGAGGATTCGGACCTGTGACGCCGTGACCGGGACTGGCGGGTCCAGCCAAACAGTTCCGAATCGGTGAAGAGACGCAGGGATGCAGGTGACCGGCCATTGCTGTCAACGCCCGAAGCCGTGAACCCGGTCATTGCGAATCCTTCCGGCAAAACGCCTTGCAGGAGAGAGATTCCGGGTGGCGGGGGTGAGTCCAGGTCGGAGATCAGGTTCGAAGTCAACTGGGCCTCGCCGAGTTCCTCCTGCAGCCGGGCAGTCTGACGAGAAATGAGGACGACCCTATCGGAGGCGTTGGCATACTTTCGCATCTCCTGGAGGATACGCTTAATCTGACCGGCAAAGTGGGGGCCCGGGACAAAATTACGGGCGAGAGCAGAGCTTTCGGCCTCCTGCTCATCTCCAGGGAGCCCGTTAGTACCCAAGACGAGCGGTCTGTGCGCTGCAATCTGATCAAGGATATCTTCGGGGCTGAAGAAGCTGGCGCTGAAATCTGATGGAAGTTCGTGGCCGCGCAGAAGCTCCTGGTAGGTCTGGGCGCCCTCTCTCTCTGCCTCTTTGAGGCTATCAGCCAGCAGTTCGCCGTCGTCGAGGACGAGAAGGCCGTTGCCGGGCAGGTGGTCCAGCAGAGAGGCCGGGCGGCTGTAAAGATAGGGCAGATACCACTCTATGCCTCGAAAAGTACGTCCTGCACCGAGGTCATCCAGTTCGCGTACGATTTCCTCCCGGATGGCCAGAATCAGGCTCGGTTCCTGCAGCAGTGTTTCGCGCAGTCTGTCAAGTCCTCCATCTCCGGCCGGACTCGAACCGGCTCCTCCGGCTAGTGTGGACTCTCTTTCCAACGGGCCCTGTACCAGGGCGGTGTCCCTCTTCTGTTCCTGGACCATCTCAGGTTGGGAGAGTTCGCCGGGAGGCCCCGAGCCGGCACTTCCAGAGAGTACGCTTGCGAGGGCTTCACTTCCGGGCCCAATCAGGACCCTTTGAAGCTGCAGTTCGCTACGCTGCGTTGCCGGGTCGAAGGACCTCAACGTCTCTATTTCGTCGCCAAACAGGTCGATGCGGACAGGGTGGGGGAGATTGGGAGGCCAGATGTCAATGATTCCGCCGCGACGGGCGAAAGTCCCCGGTTCCTCCACCACCTGCACGGGTTCGTATCCATTCTGCACCCAGCGGCCGGTCAGATCATCCAGTTGGACGAAGCTACCGACGCGAAGAGGGCGCAGGGCCATTCGGAACAGTCGGGCGGGCAACGTTTTCTGCATGAGGGCCCGCGCCGAGGAGACCACCACGGCCGGCGAGTTGCTCTTTTGCTGAAGGGCCGCAAGCGAGGTCAGTCTAAGCTGGCGAGTGCGTCCTGTCCAGGGAATACGTTCATAGGGCAGAGAGTCGGGATCGGCATAACGAGAGATTTGCGGCGGCGCGTCGGAAGGCGGCAGAAACAGTGCCAGTTGCTCGGCCCACTTTTCGGCCTGGTCGGCTGTACCAGTCAGCACGAGGACCGGTCCTTTTCGCTCGACGGCGGCAGCGGCAACCACAAGGGCGCGCGCTGCCGCGTAGAGTTTTTGAGGCGCCGGTGTATGGCCATTGAGCAGATTCTGAAAGGCGGGCTGGTCCTTGAGAAGCGGAAGCAGGCCTGAGAGATTCATGTGTGTATTGTTTGCTCTGTCCAATCTGTTGGTGCCGGCCTACAGCAGGCAATGTGTAGGCTCACCGAGTTTGCCGAATGCGGCGCCTGGTCAGGCTGTCGCCGCAGGCGCCGAATTAAACCGATTCATTGCCAGGTCGATCCCATGGAAAAGCCAGGCTTCGACGGCATCGGCGACGCTGTGACGAAGGGTGTCGAAGATGATTTCTTCTTCGTCGCTAAAGTCCTGCAGTACGTAGGCGGCCGGACTCATTTGAGATTGAGGCCGACCGATTCCCACTCTGGCGCGGGGAAAGCGGTCGGATCCCAACATTCGAATTAGCGACTTCATTCCGTTGTGTCCTCCGCTGCCACCAAAGGGGCGCAGACGCAGTTTGCCGCTGGGAAGGTCGAGCTCATCGTAGATGACAAATATGTCCTGTGGTTCTACTCGATAGAAACTTGCCACCGGTGCGACAGCGTTGCCGCACAGGTTCATGAAGGTAAGGGGCCGAACCATCAGCACCCTCTGCCCGGACGCATCTACTTTGGGCAGCCGGCCAGATTTGAGGGTAGGCGAATGCGTTATGGAACCTAAGCCATACAGGGCATTGTATTTCGCACGCGAAAGTGGAATATCATGCCGCTCGGCCAAAGTGTCCACAACTTGAAAGCCGATATTGTGTCGATTGCGCGCGTACTTGGGCCCTGGATTGCCCAGACCCACTATCATTTTCATTGTCGACCGTTCAGACAGATCTTCGTTCTGCGTTAGCCAGGTATCGTTATTGCCGTCAGACGTGTATTCAACCGTCCCAAAGGGGGTCGCAGAGGCTGCCCTTCAGACTGAAACACCGGCCGCTGATTGGTGAAATGCGGAAGAATGGGATCAACCGTGAACGACTGCCAGCAGTTGATTATCCCGCATCTGAAACGGCTGGCCAAACCTGGCGTCCTGCAGCCGTGCCCGGAAAAGCGGAGGCGACGCCTACGGCTCACATTGCTGACAGGGTCTTGTGCGGGTTGCAACTGTTCTGGCAGTGTCCCCAAGGGACAGCTGTTGATCAAGGTTTGGACAGCACGCCTCAACCTGCAACGGGGCCGGAATGGAGTCAGTCCGGGCAGGGGGGTAGGTTGAGACCGGCCAGGTGGGCCGACACAGCAGCATTGGCATCAGCCGGGTCGATGTGGTCGGGAAGGCAAAGCTGGTTTGCAGACAGGTCGAGAGTCGACAGATTCGTGAGGGGGCTCAGGTCCGGCACCGGCCCCGTCAACCGGTTCGAGGCGAGGATCAGACTGGTCAATCCTGTCAGCGTGCTCATGCCTGGTATCGAACCGATCAATTGGTTGGAGCCAAGATCCAGGTTTGTCAGGTTCGTGAGTGCGGCCAAGGCAGGTATCGAACCGGTCAATTGGTTGCGGGCGAGGTTGAGCCGAGACAGGATTGTGAGGGACCCGAGGTCGGGTATCGGTCCAGTCAACTGATTGCTGCTCAGGTCCACCCAATAGAGGTTGGCAAGAGAACCGAGCGCGGGAATTGTTCCCGACAGCAGATTGTTTGCCAGGGAGAGGTTGGTAAGATTCGTAAGCGCGGCGAGGTTCGGGATTGGGCCGGAAAGCTGATTCTGAGCCAAGAGCATAAGCCTGAGGTTGACGAGCGCGGCGACATCAGGAATCCGGCCCGTTAGCTGGTTGCTACTCAGATCAATCCAGGCCAGTTTCGTGAGAGCGCTCAAACTCGGGATAGCTCCTGTCAGCTGATTGCCCTTGAGGTAGAGGTCGGTCAGGTTGGAAAGTGAATTGAGGTCAGGAATCGATCCACTCAGCTGGTTGCCTGAGAGAGACAACACGGTCAGGCCGGTGAGCGCACTCAAGTCGGGAATGGGCCCTGTCAGCTGATTCGTTCCCAGGTGAAGTTCTGTCAGGTTTGTGAGGGCACGCAGATCCGGAATAGACCCATTCAGTCTGTTGTCCGCTAAGGAAAGGTCGTTCAGGTGCGTGAGGGAGCTCAGAGAGGGAATCGAACCCGTTAATTGATTGAAGCCGAGGTCAAGGACTTCCAGGTTCGTAAGCGTGTTCAGATCCGGTATTGATCCGGTAAGCTGGTTGCTGCTGACAGACAGCCACTCCAGCTTTGTAAGGGCACCCAGATCAGGAACTGGCCCAGTCAGTTGATTGAAATCGAGGGCAAGAACAGTGAGTCCGGAGAGCGCGCTAAGATCTGGAAGCGAACCGTTCAGCCCGTTGCCGGCAAGAGTCAGTTCCTTAACCCGCCCTTCGTCGTCAGTTTTGACGCCGTACCAGGTATCGATGGAAGCGCTGGAGAGCCAGTTGTCCTTGCGGGCCCAATTTGCGCCGTCAGTCGCCTGATAGAGGGCAACCAGCGCAGCTCTCTGGTCAGTCGGGTCAGGCGTTGCAAGGGAGTCGGAAACGACGACGGAGACCACCTGCGACCACCTACCGCGGGCGCCGTTCAGGTCCACTGCAGCAACGGCGTAGAAGCAGGTCTGGCCCGCGGTTGCTCCCAGGCGCAGGAACGAGGTACCGGTCAAGTCTCCTGCGTCGAGCCGCTCCCAACCGGTAACTGCGTTTTTCCACTCCCACAGCTGGTAGGAGACGGCTCCCGATACGGCTGACCAACTCGTTTCTACTGTAGCTGAAACATTGGATGATACTGTGAGCACGGGGGCAGGCAGAGCGGTCGTCGAGACTGGGAGGGTTACGTTTACTTGCTCCGACCACCCGCCGCGTACGCCGGCTGCATCTATGGCGGCGATGATGTAGTAGTAGGTACGCCCCGGCGTAAGGGCAGAGTGGCCGAATGCAGTTTCCGTCAAGCTGTCGCCGCCGATTTGCTGCCAGCCGTTGTCACTGTCCCACCAGGTCCATAGTTCGTACCTGACGGCGCCTACTACGGCATTCCAGCTGACATCGACCGCTGTCGATCCCGCGGAAGACGCGGTGAGTTGGGGCGGTGACAGAGGTTGTGACTGCGCAGGTAAGGTGAGTGACAGTTGCTCCGACCACTGGCCCCTGATTCCGCGGCCGTCCAGCGCCGCGACCAGATAGTAGTAGGTCCTGTCTGCAGTCAGGTCGGAATGGGTATGAGAATTGCCGGTCAAGCTGCCTTCGCCGAGGCGTTGCCAGCCTGGTTCGTTTTGCCACCAAACCCAGAGCTCGTACCCGGCTGCCCCGGAAACAGAGGTCCAGGAGAGTTCGACTGAAGTGGCGCCCGCAATGCGCGCGGTCAGAGTGGGGGCTGCCAGCGTTGGAGATGTATTGGACTGGGCGTAGGCCGCACTGTGAGACAGGTGAGAAAAAAGAATGATGGCCGGAAAGGCTGCAATCAGAAGGGTGAATCGCTTGAACCGGGTGATAGCATTTTGCCGACAGAGCTTCAAGGTGGAGCCTTTCCGAGATTCTCGGCAACCGCAGGAGCTTCTCTACTAGGTAGGGCCCGCCAAGCGTTTCGCCCGGACCGGCGTCGCACCAGAGCTTGGAGACCCACCTCTATGTGGTAACAACGTTTCCTAATGCATCCAGTGGGTAGAAGGCAGGGGCTAATTTGTCATTGAATCAACCAATATCGAGTCAGGAACGCCCGTATTGGCTTGATCGAAAGGAGATTTTGTCAGCTGGCGGCGCCGGGGAATACCTGTGCTTGTTCCAACCTGAGACGTTTCGACTCTCAATCTGTCGAGACCCAAATTGATCAGTCACTTTGCTTGCTTTTGATGGGCTTCGGCCAAGTGAGAAAGGCCGACCGCGTCTGCCATGCACGGCCGGCCCAGATGGCACGATTGCGGGATCGAAATGTCAATCGCTGGCAGTTCTATTCGTTCCTGGCCAGTACCCATTCCAAGAGTCGTTTAGCAGCGAAAACCGCTGCCAGCAGAAGGAAAAGGCCTGCGCTCCACCGGACACCTGTGAAAAAGTGTTCGCGAAGTCTCTCCAGAGCCAGTGTTTCTCCCAGGTCACCCAGGATTCCGGGCGGTTGAACAATCGAACTTTGATTGGTCGAAGAGGACTGGCCCTCCGTTGTACCCCTACCTTCACTTTGGGAGGGCGGCGGAGGGGTAGCAGTCGGTTCGTCGGCAGTCCCTTCGATATTGGGCTGCTCTACCCGGACCTCTGCGACGGTAGGCTGCGGGTACGGCGTAGGGGTATCGATGGGAATCGGTGTTGGTGTGGGCTCGTCAGGGGTAGGCGTGATAGGCTCCTTACTGACAGAGATGTTATGGACGAAGAATTCACCGTAGTTTCCGTCGGGCCGAACAACACGCAAACGCAGTGTATATGTTCCTGGTGCAAGGACATCTGTGTGCCATACCCCGAGCTGTCCATTCACGACCTGTCGTGTTTCCCCGCCGAAATAGGCGTAGTGTTCGTCGCCCCTTGACGCTTCCTTGACGGAGAGTTCATAGCGGGCGAAGGGAGAGCCGGTTGCTGTTCCCATTATCGGCACGGGGCCGCTGACGCTGCTGTCTTGTTCTGGTGATGTAATTCCCGATTGGCCCGTCTGTTCACTACGGGCCTGTACTCTGTCCAGCCGCGGTTGCAGAAACTGATCATGCGAATAAGGAGCGCTGAACTGTTCAGCCGCCGCGTTGGAAGTGCCGGTCATGAAGGCAGACGCAATCAGTGCTGCAGACAGGAAAGCGAGGAAGTATGGGACCACCGGCCTTATGTTTTGCCTATGCGTCCTGAAGCGAAATCTGCGCAGTACGGTCATGAACTCAATGGTCCTTGTGGGGCGTATAGTGGCGGCTCCTGCTGGAAATGTCCTGCAGGCTGCTGCCATTCGGGTAGTCCGCTCCGACCCAAACATGCTTCGCTACTGAAGTGATTGGATGTAAAGAATAATGTCGACAATTTGCACGTCGGTCAGGTTGGGTTGTCCACCTGAAGGCGGCATGGCGATGCCGGTGCGATTCTGCGGCGCATCGGCGGCGCGGCCATCGCGGATGATTGCAAACATTTCGCTTTCAGTCAGGCCAGAGACCTGTGGTGAGTTTGCCAAAGCGGTACCCAATCCTTCGACGCCAACCCCGTTTTGGCCGTGGCATGAGGCACAGGCCTGGGAATAGAGGGAAGCCCCATTCTCCAGACTGGTAGGCGTGACCGTCGGCGCGGGCGTAGCGGTCGGACCGGCGGACAGTTGCACAAATGGTAGTTCTGAAACAATGGGGCGTGCGAATTCCGGCAGTGAGATTTGAACCATTCCGGCTCGGGCGGCTCCGGCAGTGTAGAGTGCCAGTGCAATGAGTACAATCAGGGGAGCCGGCCATCTCGGCCACCGAACCGACCAAGCCTTGCCGGCACCTCCAGGCTCGCCGGCAATAACCATCAACATGCCTGTGGTGATAATCATGAAACCGACCATCGCCAGGAGCGGGATCGTGACGACGCCAAACCAATCTATCCATACTGTCGAGCAAGTTACCCCGACTCCACACGAGGACGGTGAACCGAGAAAGGGCGTCTTCTGAAGCAGGAAATGGTACACCGAAACACCCTGGCCGAGAAGGGAAAAGGGCAGTACCAGATGGGGAAGATGATGGTCTCTTCGCAATATTCCAAGGGTAAGCAGACCGGCAAGGGGATACATCAGGATGCGCTGGTACCAGCAAAGGGTACACGGGATAAAGCCGTTTACTTCACTGAAGTAGAGGCTGCCCATGGTAGCGACCCATGCTGCGATAAGTGCCCCGTAAAGGCCCAGTTTTGTGGAAAGACTTGAACTGTTCATCTGGATTGATTTCAAGTGTTCACTGATCGGACGGCAGTTGGTTGTCGATTGCCGCGGAGACGGCCTCGTAGTCCAGCGGGTTGTCGACGCGCATTCCGTTTACCAGCACGGTTGGCGTGCTGTTGTGTCCGGCTGCACGTGCGGCTTGCAGACTTTGCGAAATGGTTGGCAGATGCGACAGATTCGTCAAGCAGGAAGTAAACGTGTCGCCATCCAGTTCCAGTTCCACTGCGTAGTCGATCAGACGTTCCATGAGAAATGCGCTTGGGCCAGAGGAGGTTGCCTGGAAGACGCGGTCGTGGTACGGCCAGAACTGTCCCTGGTCGGCAGCGCACTCGCTGGCCTGGGCGGCAAGCGAGGCGCCGGGTTCGTGCTGTTGCAGCGGGAAGTGATGGAATTCCAACTTCACTTTTCCACTAACGATATAGTTGTCTACAAGGCCGGGTTTGACGCGCTGGTTGAAGGCAGCACATGCAGGACAGCGGAAGTCTTCCCACGCCTGAACAGTCACGGGGGCCTCGGGGTCGCCCAAGGAGTTTCGATTCTGCCAGGCGGAGGGAACGCCGGAATAGTCGGGTGGCTCAAAAGCTGACTCCCCGTTGCCGGATGCAACGGCCAGTATGACAGCTATCAGTCCTATCAGCACAACCGCCCCACCAACCAGATAGACGCTCAGGGACAGTCGTTGTCTTTTGTCGGCAAGACGGGTTTTCATTTTCATGGACATGGTCAATGGCGTCTCATGGGCAGTTGGGCCAATTCGAAAGTGAAATAGATCCCATGATGACGGACTTCAGGACCTCAGATTCCGGACTTGCGCCTGAATCTGAGATCAGGGCCTGATATTTGAATATAGCACCGATTCTTGTACATAACAAAACGGCGCCGGAAATCCCAAGCAGCCAGATTGACTAACTTTGGCTGCGGCGGTGTTCCGGGTAAGCTTCTTTTGGACAGGAGTGGGCCAAACACGGCAGCCCTGCTACGTCAGCGGCTTGCCGTCCGACGCAAAGGTCGTTTGGAAACCGAATGTCGGATTGCGGGACGAGCAGGGCAGGTGTTCGGGATACCTGTTGGGGGACCGGATTGACCTAAGGACAGGTCAAAGAGGCTAAGGCTCTTCTGTTTACTTTCAGATGTTCTCTAGTGGAGGGATCTCTTCAATGGCAGACAGCGGTCGGCGTGCGCAAGACACCGGAAGTTCAGGACTATACGGAAAGGTTGCGGTCGTCACCGGCGCAAGCCGGGGCATTGGAGAAGCCATTGCCGCGGCACTTGCAGCGGAGGGCTGCCGACTGGTCCTGGCGGCTCGCAGTAGCGAGCTTCTTCAGGAAGTTGCCGAGGAGCTGAGATCGCGGCACGGCGTCGAGGTCCTGGTCGTGCCGACCGACATGGGCGACGAAAGCCAGTCTCGAGCGCTAATCGGTGCAGCTGCGGAACATTTCGGGACTGTAGATATTCTGGTTAACAACGCCGGCATGGGCATTTTCGGGGCAATAGACGAATTGCATCTGGACGACCTGCGGCATGTTTTTGCAGTTAACTTTTTTGGGCCATTGGCGGCTCTGCAGGCGGCCGTTCCCGTCATGCGGCTGAACGGCGGCGGCACTATCGTCAACGTCAGCAGTATCGTCGGCAAGTTTCCACAGCCTCTGGGCGGCGGTTACACGGCAACCAAATTCGCTCTTCAGGGTGCGAGTGGAGCGGCCCGGGCGGAGCTTAAGGAGGACAATATTGACGTAATTCTCGTCTGCCCGGGACTGACCGACACCGAGTTTTCACAGCATAGCCGAATCAGCGTTCCGGGGGCAGAACATCGCCAGGGCGAACGGCACTCGCTCGGGCGCGGCGTGGACCCGGGGAGAGTTGGCCGCCGCACGGTGAAGGCCATTGTGAGAGGAGAGCGGGAGGTCTATGTGACTCTGTTTGACCGGGCCCTTGTGTGGTTTGCAGTTCACTTCCCCGCTCTCCTCCAGTGGGTGCTGGTCTATATCACGCGTTACCGGCGAAGGCGATTTGAGGAAGTCGATTCTTCGAAATAGGAGGCTGGGCGCCGCGGTTCCGACGGGACATCTCCTGCGGACGTCAATGTGCTGTTTGACGCGGTTACGAAGTTTGTCTCAGCTATCGAAACAGGACCCACATAGGCCGGCTCCCCACTTCATAAGAATTCAAGGGAGACAGCATTCCGCTGTCAGGACTGATGGCGTATGTAGAAATGTTGCCTGATCCTTGTCCCGCGGCAATCAGGAATCTACCCGCAGGATCGACATTAAAGACTCGAGGAACTGCTTCGGTACTCTGCCATCCTTTGAGGGTGAGGCATCCGCTTTCCGCGTTGACTGCGTAGACGGCAATGCTATCGTGGCCCCGGTTCGTGACATAGAGTGTTCGCCCGCTCGGGTGCAGATGGATCTGGGCACAGGTGTTGGCTGCGTTAAAGCCTTCAGGCAGGGAAGAGAGTGTTTGGAACGGGCGAAGCGCACAGCCTCCTTGATCTGACTCAGCCTGGCCGGTGGGAGACCTATCGAAATGGTAGGCGGTAACGCTGGAGGCATCCTCATCAGATGTATAGATAAACCGCTGGTCCAGGGAAAAGACGAAGTGCCTTGGTCCAAGCCCATCTGCCGCCACGAGACTGTGGGCGGGCTGGTTGGGCGTCAGTTGACCGGTTCGTTCGTCGAACCGGAAGAGAAATATACTGTTGGCATCGAGGGGATGCGGCACGAGGGCGTAGCGGTTCGAATCGTCGGTCTCGATGCAGTGGGCGCGGGCAGCAGTTGTCCGGCTGCAAACTTCCTGGCCGACGGAGCCGTCATGCTCAATCCGGTGAACCGCGGCCTTTCCGGCGCCATAGTAGGCACTCAACAGAAAGCGGCCGCTATTGTCCGGGGCGACGTAACATGCATCAGCGTCCAGCTGTTGTTTTCCCAGCAGTCGCAACCCGCCGTCGGGCTGGAAGCGGAATGCCGCCAGCTCTTTGCTGGCACGCAGGGAGCAGTAAAGCGTTTGTCCGTCAGGGGCACATGCCAAAGCGGAAGGGCCTCCGGCCACAGAAAAAACCAGACGCTGCTGTAAACGGCCGTCGCTATGCATTTCAAAGGTCCGGATCAGATTATCGCCGGATAGGGTGACGTACACATATGTGGTCATGCATCGCTCCTCTGACAAAGGTTGGTTCGTTTGTATGAGAGTCTGATTTGCGCAGTCCAGGTTTGCAGGCAGTTCGTCCTCATATGGATAGCACCACCGGCAGGCTGCCGATGGCCAATTCTTAGGTTCCTCCCGGTTACCTCCTGGTTTGTGCCAAAATCGCGCCTGATGTAATGTTGGCGGAATCGACTCATCCCAAATCACTGCAAGGGCAAACTGAAGATGAGGAAAAAAGTCTGGATGGAATGGTCTCTGCCGCCTGCATTGCTACCTCAAATCACTGGGCTGGCGGAGTACGTCGACGACGGCGATATGGATAAGCTGCGGGGAGCTACAGTCATTTCCGGCATTCGCCGCTACTATGACGGCGAGTTCATGGACCGTGTCGGGCCCGAATTGGTTCAGATTGCCAAGCCCGGCATCGGTGTCGACAACATCGATCTCGACGCGGCCACGTCCCGGGGAATCCTGGTGTGCAACACGCCCGATGCGCCGTCTGAGTCCACGGCTGAGCATGCCGTGGCACTGCTGATGGCTGTCGCCAAGCGTGTAATTGTTGGAGACATGCAGTTGCGGGGGGCAGCCGACATTGGTCGTGAGGAGATGTTGGGCACTGAACTAATCGGCAGCTCGTTGGGCATCGTAGGTTTCGGAAGGATCGGAC
Organism: Caldilineaceae bacterium; assembly: GCA_028819675.1. The sequence continues at coordinate 16,499 of JAPPKT010000112.1, forward strand.
GGCGGGTTGCGGAGATGACCGCCTTGGGAATCAGGATGAAAGTAACCATTTACGATCCGCTGCTGCCGGACGATTTCGAGCTTCCAGAGGGGGTATCGCGTACGGACGACCTAGACGCAGTATTTGCCGAAAACCAGTTTGTCACCCTGCACACGCCGCTACTTCCGGAGACCCGCCATCTGGCAAACGAACGGCGCCTCAGGCTAATGAAACGCGGCAGCTATCTCATCAACGCGTCCCGAGGAGGCGTCCTGGACGAGGCCGCACTGATCAGGGTTTTGGAGGAGGGACACCTGGCAGGCGCGGCTCTGGATGTGTTTGAACCAGAGCCGCCGCGAGCAGACAATCCTCTGCTGAGAATGAAGAATGTTGTGGTTACTCCTCACATCGCCTCTTACACAGATGCCGGTATGGCAGCCATGCAAGCCGGTACCGTGGAGAACATTGTAAACGTGCTGAAGGGTGAACGCCCGCGATGGATTGCCAATCCGGAAGCCTGGCCGGGACGGACCGAGCCGGCTAACGCCTGACGGGGACCGGGCCGCCGAGTTCCGGGCGGCCCAGTCTCTTCAATTCGGCCAATGCGTTCGAGAGCAAATGAGTTTACCAGCGAATGTGACTCTGAACGGGCCCAACGTGTTGGTCAGAGCGCTCCGAGATGGGCCAATTTCGCCACTCCTCTACGACCGCGATTAAGCCCTCAACCGCCGCTTCAAAGATGACCTTCCCCTTTTCCGGTGTTGCGGAAGTCGGATCTCCATGGACACCCAGGCGGGTCCACCGGCCCCAGAAGTCGTTGAATCGAACAGGGTTGGTGTAGATGCTGTCGGAGCTGACAAACCGGCCGCGCACGTCGTCGTCCGCTTCGGCCTTATCCATCTGCACGCGTTCGGGCGCCAGGTGGAGATAGAGGGAAGTCTCGAATTCGTCGGCGTGCGCCATAACCTCAGTCTCTTTGATACGGTTGAAGGCCTCCATCGCCAGCCCAAAGTACCCCAGGGCGCCGCAGATTGAGTCGGTTTCCAGAACTGTTTTGCGCGCGACAAGATCGATCAGCGGGGTATTCGAGCCGTGTCCGTTGACCAGGAGAATCTTCTCAAAACCGTGATAGGCAACGCTCTTGGTAATGTTGAGGCAGAAGGCGATGAAGACGTCCGGTTCTATGTGAATTGTGCCGGGAAAGTCTATGTGGTGGAGATTCAGCCCATAGGAGACCGGAGGCAGAACAAGAATGGACTGGGGAGCGCGGCGCCCTGCTTCCAAGCATACCGATTCACACAAAAAGGAGTCTACGTCCAAGGGCAGGTGGCGCCCGTGCTGTTCAGTCGATGCGACGGGAAGGAGGACGACCTTCTGTGCGGCGATGGCATCGTTCATCTCCGCCCAAGTAAGACGGTTGTAGCGGTACTCAGTTAGAGGGTCCATTGGCCTGTTATCTCAATTCTGTTCATGTTTGAGTAGCTGATTGGGAAAATAGCGCTCCAGCTCCTACAGATGGACTGAGTGCATGCCGGGATGTCCGCCGTAGACCCGCAGAACGGGTCATCTCTCACAGGAGATTCCAGGTTCAGCGATAGGCTTCGGCCTCGTCGTTCGGCTCGAAGCCAACGACCTCGCGGGCACGTGTGATGTCTCTATAACTCCATTTGTTCCTGGAGAGGGCGTAGAAGATGTCAAATTTAAGCGCCTGCGGCGCCTGTATGCATTTTTCCACCATCTGACTGATATCTCTCTGACTGCACCATACTGAGAACTGCCGGGAATCGGTCGGACGGTCCTCCCGGTTGACAAGGCCAATTCGCAGGCAGATGATAGAGAGTTCAAAGCTGTCGGAGAATTGCCTTGCCAGAGCTTCGCCCCAGACTTTTGTTGCCCCGTACACGCCAGCGGGACGAACAGGAGTCTCGTGGGTAATCATCGGCCACGGGGCTTTCACACTGTCGTAGTCGCCATTTACGAGGGCGCGGTATGGCTGCACCTGTTCCCAGCCGGAGATGGTCGACCCGCTGCTGGCAAAGATGACTCTGGATACGCGTGCCTGGCGAGCGGCTTCAAAGACGTTGTAGACGCCGATCAAGTTGGGATCACGAACACGCTCCCAGGGGTCACTCCCGCGTGCGGAAGCGGCAAGATGGACGACGGTTTCCTGCCCTTCGAAAGCGTGTGCGATGGCATTGAGGTCGGCGATGTCGGCCTGCACAGTGCGAACGCCTGGCACGAGGCTGCGGTTGAGAGCGGTCAAGTCGTAGTCGCCCTCAAGCCGCTGACGGACCGCGCCGCCAATCAGGCCGCTCATGCCGGTCACCAGAATCCGTTCCGTCATCATTTTGCTCCTGGATGGATACTTTTCGGAGAAATGTAAACGATTGTCAGAGCGAAGATGGGCCTTCGAAGGCATTCCTGCGAAATGTAGGGGGGCACATTTCAGATGTTGCCCTGGAGGTCGAATCAGCCAGGACTCAGACTTCGGTGAGCAAAATACGGCCGCAGGAGGGGCAACTGAGGAGGTCGTCGCTGTAGCGAATATTATTCAGGATTCCAACCGCAACCTGCGTGTGGCAGGCACCGCAGATCTCGTCTTCGAGCAAGGCGACGGCCACACCATTTTTTCTGCGCCGCAGATGTTCGTACATTTCGAGGTTCTCTTCGGTGAGCACTTCTGCAACCTGCTCGCGTGCCTTCTTCAGATAGAGGAACTCTTTTTTGCGCTGGTCGATCTCAGTCTCAAAGGCATTTTTTCGATTCGTCCACTCTTCTTCAACTTGCAAGAGGTTGGTCCGCTTATTCTCCAAAGTTGCCTGAAGCGAATCAACCATTACCAGTCTCTCCACGCTGCGATTTTCGAGGTCAGTCCGGTGTTCCTTCATCGATTCAATGCTGGACTGCAGGGCTTCGAGTTCTCTGGGATTACTCAGTTCCCCGCTCATCAGGCTTGATTCGGATTCACGTATCCTATCGGTGAGTGATCGCGATTCGAGTTCCAGGTCTTGTTGCTCGGTTCGTGTGCCCTGGAGTTCCTGGTCGATTGAATCGACTTCCTGGCGCAGCAGTTCCAGTTCCTTCGAGCCCTCCACCGCTCTATTGAGGAGGAGAATACGACGTCGAACTTTGTCGTAAAGTGAATCGATTTCGTGCATCTTGAGCAATGCAGCTTTTGCGTTCACGTGATACCCCGTTGAGGCTAAAGTTTTTTCGTGTGGGCAGCCGAAAGGCGATGCGACTGCCAGCAATTTTCGCGCCGGTGGAGCGTCAACCATTCCTGGTTGTCTGCGGTGAATGCGACACGCTGCAGCAGCATGCTGGCTTGAACCGCGCAAAGTACATGTGGGACGACCGGGTAAGCCAGGCAGTTGCGGGGAAAGATGGCGTTTGGCTTACGCAGATCAATTCGGTCGCAGAATGCCCGACCAGGATGGCTTTGCAACCGCAGGAGACCATTGAACTCAGTTTATCATATCACCCTTTTGTCATTCGAAGCAAGACGCCTTCAAAAAGGGGTGCATCATGGATTCGGGGTGGGAACAGACAGGCGGGGAATCGGCGCCAGCGATGGCTGAAATCGTTTAGTGTCTTTTGGCGAGACGCAGTGCGGGTGCCTGGCTTGGCCGTACGGTGGAGTCCGTCAGTTGGGGCGAGTGCGAGGGCGGTCACGAGGCCGGCACGTGCGGGGATCTGATGGGACTGGGGGGACGTGGTCTGGCCAGGCACCTTCAATTAGGCACCTGTTACCAATATCGACACCCGGTCGGCGAGGCGTGTTGTAGGAGAGGGGGCG
>JAPPKT010000623.1 GCA_028819675.1 Caldilineaceae bacterium
GTGCGTCGGTCAGGACGACCCACCAGTCTTTGTCGACGTCCTCTTTGATGATCCATTGGGCGGCGGGCATGATGTGGGGAACGGTGCCTGCGGTCTGTTGTGCGACCATCCACTCGCGACTGCTGACGCCGGAGGGCAGCCTGATCCATTCGATCGAGACGCCGGGATGCTCGGCAGTGTATTCGTCAAGCACCTCCAGGATTTTGTTGTGCGGATTGGGGTTGTCCTCGCTGCGCTCCATGCTCTCGGTCGGGGTCCAGCCACCCAGCCATGCGATCAGTTCCTGGGTTGCGGCGGCCGGTTCGCCGTCCTGCTGTGGCGCGGATTCGCCGGCCGGAACGCAAGCGGCCAGCGCTGCGCCGGCCGAGACAACGCCAACTGTCTTCAGGAAGTTTCGCCTCGAGAGTTTCAGATTCTCCATCTTGTCATTTCTCCTTTTGCGGTCAGTGCGCGAATACGGAATGTTAAGATGGCAGGCGAGGGGCCTGCGTTGTCTGGTTGATAGTTGGCCGGAAGAAGTAGGGGCGTTGCAAATTCGCCTCGGCGTCGCTGTGCGAGAGCGATTTATGCGCGGCATTGCAAGCAAAACTCTGGCTGATTATAGCCGATAGGAATTTGGAGAGCAATTGCCTCAAAAAGGGGCACTTGCCTGGATTCCCATAGCTCGGCTATGGGAATCTGTTGCCAGTGCGGCAGCCCAACCGAAGGCACCCAAACCGGGACAGTTCTCCGTTGCAAGAATCATCGTAACAATGGTACTGTCAAAGAGCAAACTCAGACATGATTCCATTTTCTTGACGGCGCTTCGCTGTCCGATGCAGAGGACGCAACGCTGTCCCAGAAAGCGGAAATGCAGGAGGCAGAGATGATGTTTCGGTTCGAAGACTGGATGGTGCATGAGTACCATCAGCAGGGCTTCCTGATCTTTCGGGGGATTGTGCCGCCCTCGCTCCTGACGGACTTGCGGCGGGAGGCGGACAGGGCGCGTGCGCTGGCGCATGAGCTCAACGGGCCGCAGACGCAACGGATTCAGCCGCTGGATCGGTACGAAGAATATTTCGATCTACAGCCGTTCAGGGACTATGCCGAGCTGGACGAGCTGCGGGTGACGGTTGAGCGGTTGCTGGGGCCGGGGTATACGCACGCGCACCTGGATATCATGGGGCTGCTGGTCGAGCCGCTGGAAAGGCCGTGGCACTGCGGTTGGCACCGGGATGGGGTGGTGGAGGTGCCGGCGGAGGCTCGCGATGCGGAGATGGAGTCGTTCATGGCGACGGTGTGGAACGATCTGCGCTATTTCAACCAGGTTAACTGTGCGATTTACGCGGACTCCTGCACATGGTATGTGCCGGGCAGCCATCTGCGGCAGCAGGACCTCCCGGACGAGGTGCAGTCTACGGGGGACCCGGTGATGAAGGAGGCGCCGGCGGAATGGAGCGACGCCGAGGCAGAGCAGTTTTACTTTGCGCACTGCCGGTCGATGCCGGGGGCGGTACAGGTCTATCTGGGGCCGGGCGACTTCATGGTCTACCGCAACCTGGCGTGGCATTGCGGCATGTATCTGCCCTATCAGCCGCGGGCGACGATTCACGACATCATCCGGCATAAGGGCAGGAATGCGTGGATGGAGAAGTGGCACAAGGTCAAGCAGGCGGCGCAGGGGCGGGTGACGGCGGGGATGACAGGTTCGTGAGTAGGTTTCAGGCCGGATCCAGTCTGCGTTCTATCTGAAACGCTCCTCTTGATCCTCGCCAGATCTTCACTCCGGACGACATCATATCCGATGGGAACAGTAGAGTTCTAAAGATCTGCTCACTTTCTCCTTGTACTATCAGCCGCGCCTTTTCGAAAGGCGAGACCGGCCAGTACGACTCTGATGGCCCGGCAAGTGACGGCGTAGGCCGGTTACTACGGATGTTTGGCTGCGCCTCAGGGTGATAAGTGGGGATCCTCTTTACGCGATTCGGGGCTTGCGAAGCGGTAGCCGACGCGCGGCTCGGTGAAGATGTAGGTGGGGTTGTCAGCATCGTCGTTCAGCTTGCGGCGCAGCGTGTTTATCACTGTGCGTATCGGCCGCCGGTCTCCATGGCTGCCCACATCCCAGACCTCTTTCAACAGATTTTCGTAGGTCACCACGTGACCGGCGTTGAGCGAGAGTTCGACTAGCGTCCGGTACTCTATTGCTGTCAGGCGAACCGATTCCCTTGCCAGGATCACTTGGCGTGTGACGTAGTCGATGGTCATCTCCCCCAAGACAAACGGCTTCAGTGGGTCGGGGCCCGTCCACTTTCGCAACGCGCCCCTGATCCGGGCCGTCAGCTCGGTCGGCGAGAATGGTTTCACTACGTAGTCTGCCGCCCCCATATCGAAGGCCCGGGCAATCATCTGGTCCTGGTCGTAGGCAGACAGGAAGATGACAGGCACATTGTTTATCTCCAGGATCTCCTTCATCAGGTCGATGCCATCGGTCCCCGGAAGCATGAGGTCGAGTAGTGCCAGGTGGGGCTTCTTCTCATACATGAGGACGAGCGCCTCCTGCGGGTCCCCCGTCACGATAGTCGTGTAGCCTGCCTTGGCAAGCGTGTCACGAACGTACCTAAGTGCCAGCAGGTCGTCGTCCACCACCAATATGCGCATTCGCTCCTCCATCGACTGCGAGGAAGAGCGGGTTAAGGGTTGAGTCCCTTTGGCAGGCGAGACGTTTGTGGGTTGCCCGACTGCTGGAATCGTGAAAGATACTGTTGTTCCCATTCCCGGCCCGTCACTTTCGGCCCATATCCGGCCTCCGTGGGCTTCGACTATCCCCTTACAGATTGCAAGCCCCAGACCCGTTTCCTCACTCTGGTTCTCGGCATCGTTACGAGAGAACTTTCCGAACAGATGCGGCAGACTCTCGGCCGGGATGCCTTTGCCCTTGTCGGAGACTGAGATCACGACAAGGAGGCCTTCCCGCGACGCGCTTACCCTGATTGGCAACCTGTCGGGCGAATAACTGGCTGCGTTGGAGAGTAGGTTACTCAGCACCTGGATTATGCGCAGCCGGTCCGCCATGATCAACGGCAGGTCGGGCTCGAATTCAATTTGAAGTTCGTGCTTGGCCCCGCCGCTTTGGAAGGCGTTTTGGGCTTCGGCTATGAGATCCACGACCTCAGCGGGCTTGGGGAGGACCGATAGTGTTCCGGACTCGATGCGCGCCACATCGAGAAGATCTGCAATCAATTCTCGCATCCTATCGGTCTGTGTGTTTATGATCTGGTGAAACTGATGCGTTTCGGCGGGATTGAGGGTGGTGGAGGGATCCAGGAGAGTCGTAATCGAACCTTTCACAGAAGAGAGAGGTGTGCGCAGTTCGTGGCTCACCATGGCCAGGAATTCGGCCCGCATTCGTTCCATTTCTTTCAACGGCGCCATATCCTGCAGGGTAAAGACAAAGGAGATAATGTCCCCGTCGTCTGAGCGGATGGGAGTGCCGTTTACCAGGGCAGTAAGAGAGCGTCCGTCCGGGACAGAATATACAACCTCCTCGGAGCGCACGGTTTCGCCGCTCCTCAGGGTTTTGTCGATGGGGCCTTCTGCCAAAGTGTACTCCCATCCACTCGCTCGTCGAACGGTCATAACCTTCAGAAGCTCTTCTACAGTGTAGCCTGGCGAGCTCAGGGTCATAAACATTCTTTCCGTTTCGCGGTTGTATGATACAAGTTTACCCGTTTTGGCGTTGAAAACCGCCACGCCTACGGGGGAGGTGTTGATCAGCGTTTCCAGATAGGCCCGGGTCTCCTGTTCCTCGCGGTAGCGGCGGGCGTTGGCGATAGCCAGAGCGGCCTGGGAGGCGAACACGACCAGGATCTCTTCGTCTGCGAGGGTAAATTCCCGGCCGTCACTCTTGTCGCCGACGTAGATATGTCCTACCAGTTCGTTCAGATGTAGTATCGGCGCCATCAGCAAGGACAGGACGGGGATAGCCGTAGTCGGCGGGGGGAATTCGGAAAATCCCAAATCCCTAGCATAGCTTTTCAAATCTTTGACTCGCATCGGCTCGGAGATTTTGCCAAGGTAATCGAGAAACTTCGAATATTGGGGCATATTCCATAATGACTGCGCTCTTTCGGACGAAATACCGTGGGCGAAAAAGTCTTGCACCTGCCCCGAGTCGTCGAGGAGAGTAATTACGCCTGATTTGCCTCCAGTTAACGCGCAGGCGCTTTCCAGTACGTTTGTCAGGACCGTGCCGAAGTCTAGACTCTCGTTTATGCGGTGGCTCGCTTCACTCAGCCTGGACAGTCGATCCCGTAGCGAGGCGTTCTCTTGGGCCAGTTCGTCTGCTCGCTTCACATTTCAGTCTCCATTGCAGCGCCAGAAAGTCCTGGGTCCTCTTGTGAACGCCCAGGCTCGATGCGTAGCCGGACTCCAGTGTAGGCAGGCACAGCGATGAGGATCTGGATAAAAACTTACAAAAAGAGGTTGCAGTTACTCCTGGTTTCTTACAATAAACTTATACAGATTGGATAAAATTGTAAAGTACCGGTTCTCCTGTACCCGGTTCCACTTGGAACTCGCGAGGCGACATGCTAAGCGGCGCGATACCACTGTCCGCGTGCAAACTGAACATCTTGCAGGCGCTCGACTTCGAAAACAAGACGCCAAGCGACGCTATTCCGTCCCAACTGAGCGGGCGGGCGGCGGCTGTCATGCGTTGCGCCAAGCCTGCTACTGCGACTTGTCCCTCGGGAGGCTTCGATAGGATCAGGCACTCATGCGAACCGCCTCCCGTACTTGCAATATATGGCTATAGGCATGAAACAGGCCTGCGTCGATAAGCGATACGCAACCGCACTCAGCCAGAACCTCACACCAAGCTGATTCCTTACGGAGGCACCGATGATGAACATCGAAATGTCCTTTCAGAAGTCAAAGATGGCCGGGGTATTTTTGCTGACCGTACTACTTAGTTGTACAGCGACGGTCCTGCCATTGGGGCTCGCAAACACGGCAGCCGCGCAAGAAGGGGACGCCAAGTCCGAGACGGCACCCCAGTCTGTTCCTGGTCTGCAGGCCTGCCAGGCAGGAATGGCACTAAGCCAAGGGTAGGGTTGCCACGTTAGCGGGAGTGCCGTAACAGTCGTTGTCGGAAGCACGTCAGCATGCCTCGCCTATTTTGAACCCGCTCTCCTGTTCGTTTGTCACGCCGAGCACATCGATTCATCTGCAGTCCTGTCCGCCAGCAAAGTTGGCGACAGCAGGTGGATCATTGACGAGCTTGCCGCTAAGCCTGGCAGTTGCGGAGAACTGCACGAAATACACGACACAGTGCGGCTGGGCAGAGCGGATTGGGTTTCCTGTCTCGCTGCGACCGATGTGGAGCTAAACGCATGTGACGACGAATATACCACTCCTCTCAGTATTGCGGCGGAGAAAGGGTCCAGCGAGTTAGTGCAGATTCTTGTTGCTGCCGGCGCCGACACCAACGTGCTGGATGGCTTCGGTGAATCGCCACTCCACATTGCACAGAGGAACGACGCTGCGGAGGTTGTGGAGGTACTCGTTGCTGCCGGTGCTGAAGGCGAGGGTTTGCCTTGTCTGCATGCAGAGAGCGTATTGGAGGCGGATGAAGAGACCGAGATGTTGCTTGGTTTTCTGCTTATGTACGTTATCCTCGAAGAGTCCGGAGAACTTGACGCTGCGATCACCGAGATGTCGCAGGAGGTTGTTTCGTCTCTGGCAGAGGTATTCAGCGAGGAAGGTTCGGACATTGAGACGCAAGCTTTGGGCGACACATCCCTGAACATCGTTATTGAAGAGCTTGTACAGATCACCGTCAAGTACACCTTGCCGGTGCTAACCGCCGAAGGTGTCAATACCGGTATTGAAGATGAGGTTGCCGAGTTCCTGCTGACCGGTATGTCGGAAGACGCAGATTTGGAGGCTGGCATCGCAGAGTTGCAGAACAACGGATTTTACGACGACAAGACAGCAGATGCGATCACAGCATTTGTCCGCAGCTTTCCGGCGGGACTGGCTGAGATCCTCGTCGCTGCGAGCGCAGGTGCTGCGGTTGAAGAACCTATCAAGGCTCTCTCGCAGAGTCTGGTGACGGATTATGCCGGCATTCTTGCTGCCGCCGGCTCAGAAGTTGACCCAGCCGTCCTCGGGCAGACGCCCCTGCAGTTGGCGATAGAGTACATAATCTCCGAGACTTTGCGCGTGTTCCTCTCCGAAGAGATCGTTCAGACCCTCATCTCAGCGACGGGATCCGAATTTGACAACAGCCTGCTCCAAGTCATGGGCCTAGTCCAGAAAGAAGAGCCAGAAGAAGAGTTCCGCATTTGGGGTGAATTCCCTTTGTTCGACGCGATAGAGCATGGCGACCCCGAATTTGTGCGCCTCTTGGTTAACACGGGCGCAGACATCAACGCAACTGCAGGCTTCGGCGGCAATACGGCCCTCCACGAAGCCGTAGCACAGGGCAGTGCGGAGATCGTGCAGGTCCTCGTCGATGCTGGCGCGGACATCGAAGCGAAAGGATTCATGGGTCGCACGCCCCTTTCTCTCGCCGCCGAGGAAGGCGCGTCAGAGATCATGAAGGTCCTGCTGGGCCGAGCGCCGGACTCAGCCACGGCGGCAAGTGGCGACGGCCAGAAGGCTGCATCACCGTCAGCGATTGGAAGCAAGGCGCTCTTCGCCGCCATCGAGTCTGACAACGCGGCGATGGTAAGACTTCTGGTGGAAGCGGGTGCAGACGTCAACGCAGCTGAAGGTTTCGGCGGCAATACGCCTTTGCATGAAGCCGTTGAGGAGGGCAATGCAGAGATCGTGCAGATTCTCGTCGATGCTGGCGCGGACATCGAAGCCGAAGGATTCATGGATCAAACACCACTTAGCCTTGCGGCGGAGGAAGGCGCGTCAGAAATCATGCAGATCCTGCTCGGGCAGGGCGCAGACAACGGCACGCAAGAGGGCGAGGACAAGCAAGCGCCGGCGATCGGAAGCGAGGCGCTCTTCACCGCGATCGAGAAGGGCGACGTGGAGACGGTCAGGCTTCTGGTGGAAGCCGGTGCGGACGTCAACGCAGCTGAAGGTTTCGGCGGCAATACGCCTTTGCATGAAGCCGTTGAGGAGGGCAATGCAGAGATCGTGCAGATTCTCGTCGATGCTGGCGCGGACATCGAAGCCGAAGGATTCATGGATCAAACACCACTTAGCCTTGCGGCGGAGGAAGGCGCGTCAGAAATCATGCAGATCCTGCTCGGGCAGGGCGCAGACAACGGCACGCAAGAGGGCGAGGACAAGCAAGCGCCGGCGATCGGAAGCGAGGCGCTCTTCACCGCGATCGAGAAGGGTGATGTCGAGATGGTGCGGATTCTGGTTGAAGCGGGTGCGGACATCAACGCAGCCGATGGCTTCGGCGGCAATACGCCCCTTCATGAAGCGGTGGAGCAGGGCGACGCGGAGATCGTGAGGATCCTGGTCGCTGCCGGCGCGGACGTCCATGCAGAAGGCTATTTTGATCGCACGCCCCTCACTCTTGCGGCTGAAGAAGGTGCGACAGAGATTCTGCAGATTCTGCTGGGGACGGGCCCGGACGCTGACACGTCAGTGGGCGGCGAAGACAAGGAAGCTGTATCGACGCCATCAGTTGGAAGTGAGGCGCTCTATACCGCAATAGAGAAGGGTGATGTCGAGATGGTGCGGCTTCTGGTTGAAGCGGGTGCGGACATCAACGCAGCCGAGGGCTTCGGCGGCAACACGCCCCTTCACGAAGCCGTGAAGAAAGGCGACTTGGAGATCGTGAAGATCCTGGTCGCTGCCGGCGCGGATGTCGAGGCAAAGGGCTATTTTGATCGTACGCCCCTCAGTCTTGCGGCCGAGGAAGGCGCAACAGAGATTATGCGCATACTGCTGGGCCTGGGTGAGAGCACAGATACGTCTGGGGAATAGGCACCCGCGGTGCCGCATGATCCACGAAGTAACCGAAGGAGTGTTTCCCTGCGCCGGTGAACAGCACGTATTCGTGGTCCTCACCTGTAAAGATGCAGGCCCTTGTCAGCGTCGAATTCTCCGACGGACTCACATTCGCCAAGATCTGGGAACGCAGCCGACCTCCGCTCCAGTTCATGAGTACGGCCCCGGCATCGGGTGAATGCGAGTTGTACCTCACTGCGGTCTCGGAAACAGACTTCTACACGTTTTCCGTCACCATAGACACGTAGTCACGGTAGCCAACAGAATCGCCCACACTCACTCTTGACGCCGAGCTCTGCAGCGTCTTCTTCGACAGCTTCTTCGGCGAAGATCGCCGATAAGGTGCGGGCGGCGAAGCGACTCTCTGCGATGAGCCGGCCCTTCACAGACCTGGTGAACCGCTCCAACACACTGCTTAGCTCGCGCTCCGTATATGGGGACCAGTATACATAACTCCTTTGCTGTCCATGCAGACCCTCAGGGAGAGTGGAGATGAACTGTTTTAGCTGTGGGCGTGAAGTTTCGTCAGGCGACAACACTTGCCCCCATTGCGATGCCGACCTGGGATACGCCGGCGTCTGGTCCGAATCCAAGTCGTCAGAAGGCGACGATTTGCATGGCGTCATTGCCGGTCTGCAGTCGCAGATCAGCCGGTTGCAAGCGCAGATGATCCGGCAGGGGCAGCGCATCGACGCTCTCGAAAACGCCTCCCCAGACCTTACCCCAGAAAGACCGCCCTCAGAGGCGACGAGCCAGACAGCCGGCCCGGTCGAAGCGCCTGCAGGCACCGCACAGGCGCCCGCTGCTCAGCAGCCGGCCTCGACCACAGCGCCTCCCGCTGATGAGAAGAGAACCCCGTCCTCCCGCGACTGGGAATGGTTGGTAGGGGGCAACTGGCTAGCCCGCGTCGGCATCCTGGCGCTGATCATCGGGATTGGCTTTTTTCTTAAACTGGCCTTCGACAATGACTGGATTGGGGAGACTGGGCGGGTAGTCTTGGGACTCTTGGTTGGGGCAGCCCTACTCGGCGGCGGCGAGCTCTGGGCTCGCAGGTATCCGGCGTGGGCCCAGGCGGTCACGGGTGGCGGTCTAGCCATCTTGTACCTAACCATATACGCCGCCCACGTTCTCTATTTTCTGGTCCCGGCAACGACTGCCCTGGCACTATCCAGCCTTGTGACCCTGGCCGCTGCCGCTCTGGCGCTGCGCCATGATGCGCGGGCCGTTGCCGTCCTCGGGATTCTGGGCGGGTTCGCCACGCCACTGTTCCTGGCCGACAGATTGCCGGGGCATTGGGAGATACTCGCCTACGTGCTGATGCTGGATCTGGGCGTCCTGGCCCTCGCCGTCGCCCGCAACTGGCGCTGGTTCACCCTGCTGGCCCTGCTCGGTTCCCTGGCGCTCTTCGGATTCTGGTATGAGGAGCTGAACCCCGACCTGGTGCTAGCCCAGGTGGGCATCACTCTCATATTCCTGATATTCGTGGCGGCGACGACACTGTTTCACCTGTTCTGGCGCCGCCCCCCGAAGTTCCTCGACCAGTGCCTGATCGTGTTGAACGGGATGGCTTACTTCGGAATCAGCTACGGCATACTGCACGAAGAGTACCGCGCCTGGATAGGCGGGTTCACCTTGCTGCTGGCCTTGTTCTACGGCATCTTGGGGTTCGGGATTCTGGCCCAGTACCGGGAACAGGTGCGGCTCAGTCTCTTTACCCTGGGAATGGCCCTGGTCTTTCTGATCATAGCCGTTCCCGTGCAGCTTGACGGCCCTTGGGTCACCATACTCTGGGCGGCGCAGATGGTCGTCCTGGTCTGGCTGTCCTTCTTACTGAGAGTTCCACAACTGCGCTGGGCGGCTCTCGTCATCCTCGCTCTGGTTTCCCTTCAATTGATCGTAAGCTACTTCGCGCCGATTCTCTTCCGTCAAATCATAAGCTACTTCATCACGCCCGACTGGGAGACAGCCTTTTTCGGCGAGGACCGCACCTATTGGCCGCTGGCAAACCGGCGATTCATGGCGCCTGCTGCCGCGATCGCCGCGACTTTCCTGTCGGCCATTTTCACGCAGCGTTGGGGAGGCCGGTCTGCATCTCGCGGGGACGCCATTATCGCCCCGATTCTGCTGGTCACGGGCAACGGCCTGACGCTGGTCGCGCTCAGCACTGAGCTGATAGACGCGGTGAACCGGGGTTTCTTCGCCATTGATCCGGAAACCGCCGGCAATGTGATCAGCCTGTCTTTGAGCGCGTTGTGGGCCCTGTACGCGGCGGCACTGATTGTCCTGGGTATCGTGCGCAGTAGTCGCTGGCCGCGGCTGGCCGGGTTGGGGTTGCTGGCAGTGCCTGTCGCCAAACTTTTCCTCTACGACGCATTCAGCCTGGGACTGGCATACCGAGTGACCGCTTTCATCGGCTTGGGCGTGCTGCTTGTCATCGGCGGGTTCCTGTACCAGCGCCACGGCAAGGTAATTCGAGGATTTCTGTTGGAGTGAGTCCGGATCGTGTCTGTCTGCCCGGCCTGCGCTCGACAGGATTTGCCGTTCACAGAGACTCGTAGGCCATTCAACCCCACCTTGCTGGGACAGGTCGACAGCGGACAGTCGCCACTGACTCGGTCCGGGTCCATGTATGCCAGGCATCGTAGCCCGCGGCAAGTCGTTCAGTAGGCCGTCAGGCAGCAGCCATACTCCAGCCCAAGGGGATGGCCCGGCGCAGACATACTCCAGGCAGACCAGCGCCTGGCTCAAGTACGACGCGGACATGGCTAACGGGTGCATCGCAGCTTTGGGAAAAGGTCTGGCCTGGTATTCATGCCGGCGGTGGCTGAAATTGTTTGCCGGCTTTTGGAGAGACGCAGGGCAGGCACCAGGCCGGGCCTTACCGTAGGGTCCGTTGATTGGAGGAAACGCGGGGGCAGGCCTTGTGCCTGCCGCTACGGAGACTTGATGGGATTGACGGGAGGTGATCAGGCGAAACTCTGTAACTACCAACCCATGTTCTGTGTGTGTACTGTGTTCAGTCTGTCTGGGGAAATGTACTGTCAGTATTTCTATTGCGGGCTCGCGATAGTCATAGCGGTGGACGTTGGGTATGTATGGGCGTTGCCTCGCCTGTCTTGCCTGCGCTGGCACATACTTGGAATCTGCCAAGACGCGGGGGAAGCCCGGCCGCCGCGAGACGACGCCTTCAAATTCGCCACACATTGCTACGGCGCGGACAGGAGAGGGGGCGTTGCGGTCAGCTATTTCCGTTGGCGGGCGCAGTTCTGGTGCGGAGCCAGCGCTCGCGTTGAACTGGGTCGGAGATGGCGCGCAGGGAGGCGGCGAGCAGGTTGAGGCTGAGGGTGGTGAGGAAGATGGTGAGGCCGGGGAAGGCGACGATCCACCAGGCGGAGGCGATGTACTGGCGGCCGCCGGCGATCATGAGGCCCCAGGAGGGTTCGGGGGGCTGGATGCCGAAGCCGAGAAAGCTCAGTCCCGCCTCGCTCAGAATCAAAGTCGCGACCTCAAGCGTGCCGAGGATGACAAGGGGCGAGGAGACGTTGGGGATGATGTGGCGGAAGATGATGCGCGTATTGGTGCTGCCGATGGCGATGGCGGCGTCGATAAAAGGAGAGTTGCGGTAGGCGAGGGTCTGCCCGCGTGCGAGGCGTGCGTAGGCCATCCACCTGACGATAGCGAGGACGACGACCAGGTTCCAGAAGCCGGGGCCGAGCGAGAAGAGCACGAGGAGCGCGAGCATGATCACTGGGATGCTCATCTGGATATCGACCAGGCGCATGATTATGTCGTCGGCCTTGCCGCGGTAGTAGCCGGCGATGATGCCCAGCAAGGTGCCGATGACGCCGGATACGAGGGCGCTGCTGAGGCCGACGGTGAGGGAGACGCGGGCGCCGAAGATGATGCGGCTGAGCATGTCGCGGCCGAGGGGGTCGGTGCCGAGGATGTGGCGCGGGGCGTCTTCCTGTGCAGCCGGCGAGAGGGGGGGCATGTTGCGCATGCGCAGGTCCTGCTCAAGCGGGTCGTGGGGCGCGAGCAACTCAGCAGCCACAGCGCTGAGCAGAATCAGGGTGAAGATGGTGAGCGCGATCAAGGTTACGGGGTCGCGCAGCAGAGCGCGGGGAATGTGCCATGCGGAGGCGCGGCGTGTCCGTTCTGCCTCTTCCTGCAACATCAACCTTGTCTTTGCGGTCATAAAGGAATAGTGGCGGCCGCGGCTTTGGAGGGAGCCGCCGGGGTTACTGGAAGCGGATCCTTGGATTCAGGTAGACATAGCTCAGGTCGACGAGCAGGTTGACGATGATCACCATGCAGGCCACGACGAATACGGTCGCTTCGACGAGGGGAAGGTCGCGCCGTTGGAGCGCCTGCAGGGTGAGGAGGCCGATGCCGGGCCAGGCGAAGACGGTTTCGACCAGGATGGCGCCGTTGAGCATGGATGAGAGCATGTCGCCGCTGATGGTGACGACGGGAATGGCGGCGTTTTTGAGTGCGTGGACGAAGACGATGCGGCCTTCGGCAAGTCCCTTGGCGCGAGCGACGGTGATGTGGGGCCGGTTCATCTCGTCGAGCATGGCGCTGCGGGTGATTTGGGAGATGCGCCCCAGGGGTGAAAGGCAGAGGGTCAGCGTCGGTAACGCCATGTAAGAAAAGCCGCCATAGCCGGACGTCTTGAACCAGCCGAACTGGACGGCAAAGACGATGATCAACATCAGTGCCATCCAGAAGTCGACCATGGAAACGCCCCCCAGCGAGAGAACGTTGATAATTCTGTCCAGGTAGGTCTGGGGGCGAAGTGCGGCCGCGGCGCCCAGGAGGATGCCGATGGGCGCGGCCAGCAGGAAGGCTGCTGCGGCCAGTCTGAACGTTGCGGGCAGACGGTCAATTACCAGGCGCAGGGACGATGTCTTCTGCCAGAAGGAGTCTCCGAAGTCGAGGAGAATCGCGCGCGCCGCGAATCTGGCGTACTGCACTGGAATCGGATCGTTGAGGCCAAGCTGATCGCGCACCTGCTGGACGCGTTCTTCGGAGGCTTCGACGCCCACCATGATACGAACGGGATCACCTATCACACGGCCCGCAATGAAGACGAATGTGATAACAGCGAAGGCGACGCCGATCGAGTGAATGGAGCGTCGTAGCAGATAGGGAAGAATCGGACCGGCCTTTACTGCGGAGGAGCGAGAAGTGGGGCAAGAGGTAGCGGGAGATGTTCTCTCTTCCCCACTCTCCTCGTCGGAACAGCAGTTATCTCAACTCCGGATGCTGCGTATCACGTGTTGCGTTGTTCCATTTTCGCAGGACATGGCGCAACACGTGATACGCATTCCATTGACAAGCTTTGACGGGCTGTTCAATCTCAGCCCTTTACTCTTTACTTGGGTGTCATCTCCTTGGCCTGCAGGCGATGGTCCAGCTTCACGTTCCAATTCAGATCTTCGCTGATGAGATAGGCCAGGTCCAGGTGAGCGATCAGGCCGTAGGCGAAATCGTCGTAGGCGACCTGTGCGGCCTCCTTCAGCTTCATGTCACGGGCATCACCGGAGAGAGTGCGGGCCTCTTCCCAGAGCGCATCAACCTCGGCGTTGCAGTAGAGTGACACCACGCCACCGCAGGTGAAGTAGTTGACATAGGAGAACCAAAGGTCGAGGATCTCGTTGCCGTGGAGGTGAACGGCGACCCAGTTGGGCTGGCCTTCCAGTTCGGACCAGTTATGGCTGAACTGAGGGTTGAAGGTATCCGGCGGCATGACGCTGACGGTGGCGTTGAAGCCGACGTCGTTGAGCATACCGCCGATGGCCTGGATGACCTCGACATGGCCGGCGTGCAGGCCCTGGCGGGAGGCGAGAGTGAATTCCTGGCCAACATCTACGCCGTCAGCCGCGGCGTCTTCGAGAAGGCCGCGAGCCCGATCGGGGTCATAGGGATAGGGCTGAAGATCAGGGTGGTGCCCGGTGGCGGTCTCGTTGACGATCTGGCCGGTGATTGTCGCGGCTCCGCCCAGGAGCGTTTCGACGATCAGCTCTTTGTCGATAGCGAGGTTGAGTGCTTCGCGGACGCGGATGTCCTCGAAGAGTTTCTGGTTACCCATGCGGGCAAACATGGTCTCGACGCTGGCGACAGAGGCGCAGCGCAGGCTTTCATCACTCAACGCCGAGTTGCACTGATCCGGCGTCACGAACTGAGCGATGTGGACCTCGCCGGCCTGGGCGGCGGCTGCCCGCACCGTGTCTTCGGGCAGGAAGCGCCAGGTCAGCTTGTCAAAGGATACCTTACCGCCGGCCTCGTCGGGGTTGCCGTGGCCCCACCAGTCGTCGAAGGCGACAAAGGTGATCGACTCGCCGCGCTTCCACTCGTCAAGCATATAGGGGCCGGTGCCAACCAACTTGGTGGAATAGGTTTCCGGCTCTT
The DNA here is from genome assembly GCA_028819675.1 of Caldilineaceae bacterium. Next base: position 14,371 of record JAPPKT010000623.1, read on the forward strand.
CCTCGATCTGCTTGGCCGAGGAGATGGCGACGAAGTACATCTTTTCCAGCAGAATCGGGTCGGGATCGGCGGCGGATACGTTGACGCTGTATTCGTCGACCGCTTCGGCGCTGAGGGTACCGCCGATAAAGCCGGTGAGCGTGTTGACGAGGTCAGCCTCCCACATGTAGTTGATGCTTGTGGCGACGGCTTCGGCGTTCAACGGGGAACCGTCATGGAAGGTTACGCCCTCGCGCAACTGGAACTGGATGGTCCTGTCATCGAGCCGTTCCCACTCGGTTGCCAGCAAGGGGATGATCTCGCCGGTGGAGAAGTTGCGCGTGACCAGCGTTTCGACAACGTTCAAGCAGCCGTTGCAGTTGGTTTCGGCGGCGGCCAACGTTGCTTCCAGGGAGGTCATTTCCTGGGCGACAGCGACGATGAGCTCGCTTCCCGCCGCCTCCATCATGTCCCCGTCGCCTGTGTCTGCGGGCGCGGCTGCGGGTGCGACACACCCGGCCGCGAGCAGCAGGAGCAACAGGGCTGCCAAGGGTACAGCTGAACGAATCACTACCTTACGCAATGCCATACTCTGAGTCTCCTTTGCTACGTGTGATGATGTATGAAACGCGGATGAGGGAGTGGCGGGGTTGCATCTGCTTCCGTTGCAGCGGACAGCAAGCCCCTTGCCAAAGATGTTTGGTTTCCCTAGCCCCTCTTTGGGAAGAGCGGCGTAATGGGAACGACTCCATTTTACGGAGAAATTGTGTTGTGTCAAACGTGTTTTTGCATCCTCTGGCGAGTGGCGGGGCTGTTCCCTGGCCACTATCTGCTTGAAATGGCATTCAGGTAGGCGAGGCTGTCGCGTGCGGTCCTTTCGGGGCCGGGGGTAAAATCGAAGACTTCAACTGAGAGCCAGCGGTCGTAGTTCAGTTCGTCGAGGGTCTGCAGGATGGGCCGGAAGTCGAGATCGCCCATGCCGGGGCCGCGCAGGTTGGGATCGTTGAGGTGGACGTGGTGGAAGAGGGGATGGACGGCCCGGATCTGCTCGGGGATGGGGCGGGGGTCGCTGCTCATGGCCTTGGTATCGACCATCATTTGTAAGCCGGGGTGATCGACCTGGCGTACCAGCTGGGCGGCTTCGTCGACGTTGACGATGAAGTTGGTCTCGTTGGTGCTGAGGGGTTCGACGCAGAAGAGGACGCCCTGCTGCTGGGCGCGTTCGCCGCAGGCGTGCATGATCTCGGCGGTGGTATTCCAGGCTTCGGCACGTGAGCGATCGGCGGGTACGTCACGCTGCTGGGGCGAGCCGAAGATGAGGACTTCGCCGCCGAGTTCTGCGCAGCAGTCGATCAGGTCGAGAAGATATTGGGCGGTGCGGGCGCGGACGTCGGGGGCGGAGTCGTTGAGCTGGAAGCCCTCGGTCTGTGCCAGCAGCCAGTGGAGGCCGACGACGGAGAGGCCGGCGCCCTCGACCGTACGCCGGATGCGGAGGCGGTCGGCGGTGGAGAGGTCGGTGACCAGGCTGCAGAGGGTGAAGGGGGCCAGTTCGAGGCCCTGGTAGCCGAGGTCGGCGACGAAGGCGGCGGTTTTCTCGAGGGACCAGTCTTCGAAGAGTTCGTTGCAGATGGCGTAGGGCATGGTGGGGTCGTCCTGAGGCTCTGTTTCGTATTGCTTATTTCGTATTGCGTGTTGCGGGGGCCGCGGGCTCTTTGTGGGTCAGCGCGGCCTGGTGGTTCTGCGGGCTAGGACCGGTCGATGAGCTTGCGCAGGAAGGCGCCTTCGGTCTGCACGATCTCATCGTCGTTTCCGGGCTCGAAGTTTTCGGGGATGAAGAGTTCGAGGGAGAGCGCGCCGTGGTAGCCGACGGTCTTGAGGTCGTCGATCAGTTGGGGAATATCGGCTACGCCTTCGGCGAGGCGTGCGCCGCGCCAGCGCCAGGTTGTGTTGCCGTCGGGGCCCTGGCCGGCGGGCTCGGGCAGGCGGTTGCCGATATGGCAGTGGGCCACGTAGGGGCCGAGAAGGTCCAGGCCCATGCGGGTGTCTTCGATGCCCACTTCGACCATGTTCTGGACGTCGTAGATGGCGCCGATGTGGTTGGGGTCGAGGTCGCGCAGGAGTTCGAGTGCGCGCGAAGCGGTGACGGCGAGGGTGCCGGTATGGATTTCGTAGGTCGCCTTGACGCCGTGCTCGCTTGCCAGTTCGGCCAGTTTGGCGTAGCCGGCGCGGGCCTCGAGGAACTGCGGCCAGTAGGGTTTGGTGCGGTCGTGTTTGGGGGCGTCGATGCGGATCAGCGGCGGGCAGTCGGGATCGATGGCGAGGGCGCCTTTGAAGAGCTTGAGGACATGCTCGGTGTCGTCGTAGCTGGCGTTGGGCGCGAGCGCGGCAACGCGAATGCCTGTACGTTTGACGGCGGCGCGAATCTGCGGGGCCTTGTCGAGGATATTGTCCGGGCTGACGTCGGAGAGATGCCGGCCCCAGAAAAAGGGCTTTGCGTTGGGATCGTCGGGGTTGTAGCGGCAGCGCAGCTCGACGGCGTCGTAGCCGTACTCGTTCAGCTTGTCGAAGGTCTCGTCCAGTTCCCAGCGGGGAAGCATGACGGATGTGCAACTCAGTTCCATACGAAACTCCTTTATGACGGAGAGAGAAGGAGAGCGAATAACGGGAAGATTCCACGCGTCGCTTCTGTCAGATTACACCGGGATTGAGTTCACGGCACTTTTCGAGGACCGCGATCTGGGCGCGTACGCTTTCGGGGGTGATGTCGAGCTCTTCGCCCTGGCGGATGGACGCGTAGAGGGCGCGATATAGTTCCTGTACGCCGCCCGCGCCATCGTAGGCAAAGGAGAGTTGCTCCTCCTTCCAGGGAAGCTGTTCGCGATTGTAGACGCGGTCGCGGGCGATGGGCGCCTCGTCCAGCACCAGGGACGGCGCCTCGTCGGGATCGAAGTATTTCAGGTGCGCTTCTTCGCGGTAACAGGCCATGGAGCCTTGCGTTCCCAGGACCAGGAAGTTCGGCTGGGGGAAGGCGCAGGCGGTGGTTATGTTGATTTCGACCAGGGGGCCTTGGCCAGGCTTGGGTTTGAGGATGACCTTGACGTGGCTGTCGGCGTCGCCTGCATAGAGTGGCGTGGCCTCCATGTGGCAGAAGATGTCCGGCTCGGGGTCGTCGATGAGGAGCATGCCCATGTCGACGAAATGGGGGCCGCTGTTGTTGAGCATGCCGCCGCCGTAGCGTTTCATGGTCTGCCAGTCCCAGCGGCGGCCGAAGCCGCCGTTGTGGATGCGGACCTCGATGATGCGTCCGAGAACGCCGGAGGCGATCACCTCCCTCACTTTGACGAAGTCAGCGGCGTAGCGCAGATTCTGGTGCACGGTGAGGATCTGGCCGGTCTCCTTGGCGACGGCGAGCATGGCGTCGGCGCCGGCGAGGTCGCTGGCCATGGGTTTCTCGACGATGACGTGCTGCCCGGCGCGCATGGCCGCGATCGCCTGTTCGGCATGAAGATTGCTGGGTGTGGCGACCACCATAAGCTCGACGGCTTTATCGACGACCAGCTCCTCGTATGTGGCGTAGGCGAGGCAGTCGAAGCGTTCGATGGCTTCGGTCTGGCGGTCGGGGTCGGGGTCGCAGACGGCGACGACGCGGAACTGGTCGGGGAGGTGGGCACAGGCGTTGGCGTGGTTGTTCCAGCCGGTGCGGCCGAGGCCGGCGATGGCTACGTTGATGGGTGTTTGGTCTGTCATGTGAGTTTTCAGTTTTGAGTTTTTAGTTTTTCGTGGCACTGCTCGTAAGGAGCAGATTGCCAGATCCTGACCGGCTAAAGACCGGTGTTCATGCTAGATGGGGGTGCTGGAGGATGTGCTGGTAGATGTGGTTGCAGGAGGTCAGCTCCATCTTCTGGCTGGCATGATCGAGCAGGAGGCCGATCTGGGCGGCCTGATTGTCGATGCGGTAGATGGACCAGGGGTGGAAGATGGGCATGTAGTAAAGAAGGTTCTGCTGCGTGCAGTAGTCGATGCCGGGGGCGTAGGCTTCGTAGACGCCCTGGGCGTCGCGGGGCATTTCGGTGGGATAGGGCCAGGGCAGGAGCGGGGGCCAGTGCACTGTTGCCGGCTGGCCGGTGAGGACGTTGTCGTGCCAGGCATGCGAAGGCGTCTCCAGGAGATCGGGGAAGCCATCCTCGGCATACCAGAAAGGCTGATCGAGCAGGGCGGGGAAGGTCCCTTTTGGCCCCAGGCCAACGCTGCGCACGTAGCGGTAACCGGCCTCCCACATCACCTCCAGAACGGCAGGATGGCCGCGGAAGCCGTTGGTGTAGCCGCCGGGCGCGGTGAGGCCGTTGACTGTGCGACCGAAGGTGTCTTCGATCAGTTTTTTGGCGTCGCCCAGTTCATAACGGAGCGCGGCTCTGTCGTCGCCCAGCTCTTTCAGGTTGGGATGGGTGAAGGTGTGGCATTGGATATCGAAGAGGGGATTGTCGAGTATGGCGCGCAGTTCGGGGCCGCAGAGCTCCAGCATTTTGGCGACAAGGAAGAAGGAAGCGGGCGCGTCGCGCTGCAGGTGGGCGTCGGCTACGGTGCGCACGCCGTCGAGGAATTCAGCGATGTGTTCAGGCGTGTAGCTGAAACCCTTTTGACGCCGGTCCTTATCCCACCAGGGGTATACGCCCTCTGTGTCGTAGGCGGCGACGTAATAGGACATGGTGTGCCTCTCTTTCATTCGGTCAGTATGTCGCGGGCGGAGCTTCACGATCGCTGAAGCGAAATCTCAGCTGCAGCGCCCTTCTACAGCTTACTCATCTTCTCCAGGACCGGCCAGAAGTCCAACTGTTCGACAGCGTGGCTGCGGTAGATGCCGACGCCGTTGGCGCCGCAGTCCATGGCGACTTCGGCGGCGCGCAGCATCTGGTCGGGCTGCTGGAAGCTGCCGGGGTGGTAACAGGAGAGCTCGGCGATGACGGGTGTGCGGCCGGCGGAGACTTCGACGGCGTAGGTGAGCTGGCGCTGGAGTGCGTCGAGGTCGGAGTTGGTGCGGAACCAGATGTAGAACTCGTCGACGAGGCCCTGCTCGAGCCAGGTTGGCCAGTCGTGCAGGAGCTTGAGGTAGTCCTCTTTTTCGCCGGCGATTAGGGTGGTGGAGAAGACGGCGTGGGGCTTGGCCTGCTTGACGGCGGCGCGCATCTCGCTCAGGGCCAGGGTGACGTAGTCAGCGCGGAACTGCAGCCATTCGGGGTCGTCGTTGGGCAGGTCGAACGGGTTTTTGCCGTGTTTGGCCTGGAACTCGTTGACGGTGCGGTCTTCGTAGCCGTAAGGGACGGCGCCGTTTTCGTCTTCGTTTCCGAGCACGAACTCGACCTGGATGCCATCGCCCTGGGTGCGGGCGAGCGTCTCAAGGAACTGATCTGTCTGTTCGGCGCGCACTTCGGGGAAGGCGGCGCTGAGGTAGAGATCGTCGCCGGGCTGCAAGGTGTAGGAACGGGTGCGGGTGAGGCTGCGGAACTGCGGATTCTTGGCGGCGAAGTCGGTCATGGTGGTGGTTATTTTGGGGGCGTCGTAGATGGGGCGGTGGCTGTCCATGACAGCGCGGGCCTCGGCTGCGGTCACGGGGGGGCGCAGGAAGTCGAGGGACCAGCCGTAGGTGACGCGTGCCCAGCCGTGACGGGGGAAGGAGTTGTAGTTGATGTAGGGGTCGACGTTGATGCCGACGGCATGGGCGGCTTCGGTGAGGGCGCGGGTCTGGTCTCCGCCGACGATTTTGGTGACGCCGACGTTGGCGCATTTTTGCACCCAGGCGGGCAGAAAGTCGGCGTAGTCGGGTTCTGAGGGAATCCTCTCTACAACGGGCGGTCCCCAGAGTACGAGGCGATCAGGCATCTTTTCTAATCCTCTTG
>JAPPKT010000498.1 GCA_028819675.1 Caldilineaceae bacterium
ACTGCAAGGAACGCGCCAGCCGCGCCCATGCCAGCCAGTACAGCGGCGGCCCTTCCACGCTGCGCGCCTTGCCGGGTCCGCTGCGCCGCAGGCTGTCCCGTTTCGAAAACTACACCCGCGCCTTCCCCGCCCCCAACGCCTACCAGGAACCGGATCTGTTCCACAACGTGGTCTGGCAGAATTGAGCGGTGCAACGGCACCGAATCGAACGCTTGTCTCTGCGCCGCGGCGGCTTACGGCGCGCCGATTCCGACCCTTTCCGCCTGCTATCTCCGTCCCGCTGAGGTCTTCCGTCCGCTCCTGAAACTTTGGATCCGCCAAAGTCGTAGTGTACGATCAGGCCGGTAGTCGCCGGCCCACAAGCTGGATTCCGCCTTTCCCCCGCCTGATGAAGTGGAGTCGTCGAAATACGATCTGACGCGGGTTACACCCAGGAGACGAAAGATGAAACAGCCAAAAAACTGCCTTCGTTGGCTTGTGGTGGCGTTTACGGCCTTTCTCGCCTTAGCCGCGTCCGGCGCCGCCCTGTCCGCCGAATTCGCCGGCGACGAGACCTACCGCCTTGCCGAGGGCGATATCGTGGACGATGACCTCTATATCGCCGCCCAGGAAATCTATATCAATGGCACCGTCAAAGGGGATCTGATCGCGGTCGCCTCCTACATCGAGATCGGCCCCACCGGTGCCGTCGAAGGCGATCTTTGGGCAATGGCAGGAGGAATCACGGTCCACGGCACACTCATGGACGATCTCCGTGTTGCCGCCGGCGGTGTGGAGCTTACCGGCACCGTCGCTGACGACGCCTTTTTCGTCGCCGGGGGCGGCCAGGCTGACATTCCAACCGGCATGGGGACGCAAGCAGTTCCCGCTGGCTTGAGCATCACTGGAGATATTGCGCGTGACACCTACGTCGCCGCTGGCGGCGCCGATATCTCAGGCAGAATCGGAGGCGACTTCCGCGGCGCTATCGGGATACTCGAGTTTTCAGGTGCAGTCACAGGCGATACCGATATTCAAGTCGCAGAATTCATTGTCTATGATTCCGCCCGCTTCGACGGCATACTCAGATATTCCGCCCCCGAGCAACGCCAGTTTCCCGCCGGTGCTGCCCGCGACATCCAATATGAGGCGCCGCCCGAGTCAGAGACCGCCGGAGGTACCGTCGTCGGCGCCATTTTCGGCTGGATCTTCCGGACCATCGCCATCGCCGTCGGCGTCGCCATTCTCGGCTGGCTCTTGTTGCGCTTCCGACCCGGCATCCTGGTCCGACCTGCCACCGCCATTCAGTCAAATCCGGTGGAAACCGGGCTTTACGGTCTCCTGGCCGCCGTACTGCTCATCTTCATCCCCGTCGCTTCCACTGTTCTGGTCGTATTCACTTGGGCCTTCTGGGGCGTCTTCCCTGGAATCGTCATGTTCATCTTTCTGTTCGCCTCATCAGCCCTGGTCTGGTTCCTCAGTCCCCTGCTCACAGGCTACTGGCTGGGCGAGAAAATCGGCGAGCGGCTGGATGGCGAGTACAGCCCGCTGCTCCTTCTGCTGGTTGGCGCGCTCCTGATCGTCGTCCTCGGCCGCATTCCTTTCCTCGGCTGGCTCGTCTATCTGCTTAGCTTCCTTTTGGCCCTCGGCGGACTCCTGCGCAGCGGGACCGCAGCGACAGGCGAGCCTCATGCAGAAACGGCCGTCGCCCAATGACTCTGCGCCTCGGCGCCATCCTTATGGGCTCTCGTAACTCACTGTAGCGACGCATTTCATGAACTCCACCGCCTATGCTCGCCATTAACGAAAAACTCTACACCGGCGACCTGGTGCAAATGCGCAAACCCCATCCATGCGGGGGTGACAGCTGGGAAATCGTTCGCGTGGGCGCCGACATCGGCCTCCTCTGTGAAACCTGTGGACGTCGCGTCCTTCTGCCCCGTCGCAAATTCGCCCGCGGCGTCAGGAAGTTCCTGCGCCGCAGTCCACAGGCCATAAAGGACCTGGATGGCCCTCCCTAACGCCAATCCCGCCTGACACCAGGACTTTCACGCCGTCTTCGCAACCGAATCGCGGCCCACTTGCCTGTCTTTAAGCAATACGAAATACGCATAGAACAGGTTTTCGATCTGAACGCACATCACGAAGGAGTGTACCTATGCAACGGGATGC
>JAPPKT010000241.1 GCA_028819675.1 Caldilineaceae bacterium
AGGTCGCGCTCTTGATGCGATCATTTTCGCCGGGAGGGGCTGCTGTGTCAACCGGTGTGAATGGGGAGTCTTTCGTGCCTTATTGATCCACGAAGAGCACGAAGAAAATCTGGCAGATCGCTGGAATCGGCTGCGACGATTGCAGCGTGGCGCGAGTCCAATGTAAGATTGGGGGAGGACTCTCTAACCCCATTATTCTCCACTGAAAGGCCGCTCCATGTCGAACACACAGTCGCGCCCCAATATCATATTCGTGCTGACGGACGACCAGGGTTACGGAGACCTGTCCTGCCTGGGCAATCCGATCCTGAAGACACCTGTACTGGACCGTCTGCACGCCGACAGTGTGCGTCTGACCGACTTTCACGTGGCTCCTATGTGTACACCCACGCGGGGCGAGCTGATGACGGGACAGGATGCCCTGCGCAACGGTGCGACGTTCGTCTGCATGGGGCGTTCACTCCTGCGCGCGGACCTGCCGACGATGGCCGACATCCTGGCGGAGAACGGGTACCACACCGGCCATTTCGGCAAGTGGCATCTGGGCGACAACTATCCCTACCGTCCCCAGGACCGCGGTTTCCATGAGACGATCCATCATCCCGCCTTCGGCATCACCTCGGCGGCCGACTACTATGGCAACGACTATTTCGATGACCACTACCGCCATAAAGATGAGATCAAGCAGTACATGGGCTACTGCACCGACGTCTGGTTCGAGGAGGCGATGCGTTGGATGCAGGGCTGCCACGATCGGAATGAGCCATTTTTTGCCTATATTGCGACGAATGCGCCGCATGGCCCGTATTGGGTTCCCGACGAATACCGGCGGCCGTATCTGGACGGCATCAGGCGGGACGAGGCCAGTTTTTTCGGCATGATCGCCAATATTGACGAGAATATGGCGCAGTTGGAGAAGTTTCTGCAGGACAACGAGATCCGTGATAACACGATCCTGATATTCATGACCGACAACGGCACGGCGATGGGTGAGGGGATCTACAATGCGGGGATGCGTGGCAGGAAGACTTCGCTATACGAGGGCGGCCACCGGGTGCCGTGTTTTATTCGCTGGCCGGCGGCGGGGCTCGAGGGCGGCCGCGACGTGGACGGCGTGACGCGCGGGGTCGACATCCTGCCAACGCTGATCGAACTGTGTGGTCTGCAGGCGCCGGACGGCTGGACGTGCGACGGCCTTTCGCTGGCTGCGCACATGCGGCGGCCGGACAAAGCGGTGGCGGAGCGGACGTCGGTGGTGCAGTATGGGCACGCCAATGAAGGCGCCCGCACCGGCTTTACGGGCAGGGAACGGGCGGCGGTGATGTGGGGGCGGTGGCGGCTGATCGATGGGCGGGAGCTGTACAACATCGGGGAGGACCCGGGCCAGCAGCAGGACGTAGCCGGGGCAAATCCGGAGCTGGTCAAGCAACTGCGAGGGCTGTACGGGGCCTGGTGGGACGGCGTAGAGGATACGCTCACGAGCTATCAGCCACTGACGATCGGCGCCGACGCGGAGAACCCGGCGCGTCTGTGCAGCTGCGATTGGGCGTGGGTGTATGCCGATAACCAGAGGGGGATGCGCGGGCCGGTAATGGACAGCGGCACGTGGCACGTCGAGGCGACGCGCGCCGGTCTCTACAGCTTTACGCTGCGCCGCTGGCCGGAGGAGTCCGGCTTGGGCATCTCCGACCCGGCGCCGGTGATGCAGGGGGTGGACGGCAGCTGGCCGGCGGGCAAGGCGCTGCCGGTTGCGTCAGCCTGGCTGCAGGTGGGCCGCAGCGAGCAGACGCTGCCGGTGCCGCCGGACGCGACGGCGCAGACCTTTGAGATAGCGGTGGAACGCGGGCCGACCACGGTGAAGAGCTGGTGGCATGACGAAGAGGGCAACCAACTGGCAGGCGCGTATTATCTGACGGCTGAGCGCGTGCGAGGGTGAAAAGACGGTGGGTAACTACTAATCCATGTTCTGTGTACGGTCTGTCTGGGGGAATGTACCGTCAGCATTTCTGTAGCGGGCTCTCGATGGTCATGGCGGTGAACGATGGGCATATATGGGAGTTGCCTCGCCTGTCTTGCCTGCGGTGGCACATACTTGGAATCTGCCAAGACGCGGGGTGGGGTGGGGGGTTAATCCCGGTCGCAGCGGGTC
>JAPPKT010000578.1 GCA_028819675.1 Caldilineaceae bacterium
GGCGGAGCCCCCGCACAAGGGAGGGCCGAATAGGCCCGACCGCCCAGAAATGCAGGGAATCGGGGCTAGGGGTTAGAGGTCAGAGAAGGCGCTTTCCTTCGAGGTGATTGAGGACTGGAAACGGCTCTGTTGCTTCTTGAGGCATAAGAAGGATCACCGCCATTTTGGGAGGCACCGTTCAACTCAAAATCCTTGACAACCCTCTGCCCGGTTTGTTACACTCCTTACTCGGCTAGCACTCCCATCACAAGAGTGCTAAGAGCAATTCTCAACCGTCTGATTGCTGCCAACTGTTCGCCCGTTCGACTTGCCCTCCACCGGCCGCACGCTCAGCGCGCCAGAGGGGAGGGAGACAGGCGGCAATCCTATCTGCCAGCAGGTTATGACCGAATTGCAGTTGAGCCAGCGCCGTAAACAGGTGCTGCAGATCGTCATCCAGGAATATGTGGAGAATGCCCAGCCGGTGGGCAGCCAGTCGATCGCGAAAAAGTACGATCTTGGTGTCAGCGCGGCAACCATTCGCAACGATCTGGCTGCGCTGGAAAAGGCCGGCCTGCTGACCCATCCGCACACCAGCGCCGGGCGCATTCCCACTGACGGCGGTTACCGGTATTTTGTGGCCAATCTGATGGCCCACACCGATCTGCCGTCGCATGAGCGGCACATGATCCGCCATCAGTTCCATCAGGCCCGGCGAGAGATCGATCAGTGGCTGCGTCTCAGCACGGCGGTCCTGGCCAAAGCCTCCACGGGCGCGGCGCTGGCGACCTCCCCGCGCTCCATTTCAAGCCGGGTCAAACACCTGGAGTTGATCGGCATTCAGGATACGGTGGTGCTGCTGGTGCTTGTTCTGGCCACAGGGACGCTGAAACAGCAGTTGATCAACTTGGAACAACCAATTTTTCAGGAGGAGTTGAGCCGGGCGAGCAACCAGCTCAATGGTGAAATCTCCGGAGCAACGGCTGCCGATCTGCCGGAAAAGCTGGAGGGGTTCACCGGCTTCACCCGTGAGGTGGGCGAGCTTGTGCTGAACACCCTACTCCAGTCGGAAGAGCAGATCACTGACCGCGTTTATCGACACGGGCTGGCACAGGTGCTGGCCGAGCCTGAATTCACGGACGGGCCGCAGGTGAGCCGGATCGTGGAGGTATTCGAACAGCGCACGCTGCTGCAAGAGATATACGATGATGTGATGGAGTTGAGCGACGTACAGGTGATGATTGCCGGTGAGGGCCGTTTTGGCGACATGCAGGACATCAGCCTTGTACTGAGCCGCTATGGGGTACCGAACCGGGTCAGCGGCCTGCTGGGCGTAGTCGGCCCGATGCGAATGCCATACGGCCGGACAGTTGGGGCAGTGCGGTATGTTGCCACACTTCTGAACGAACTGATGCACCAACTCTACGGCCCAAGCCGTTAGACAACATAATTGGGTAACAGGACCATACATGAGTAAACAAGAAAACGCAGCGGTAGAACCGGATAACGGTCAGGTGCCTGAAGAGGCTGTTCTGGAGGCGGAGGAGTCTGACGCAGGCGACGTATCCGACAGCGAAGAGGCTGAAGAACGGGACGAAACGCCTGAAGAGACGATCGTCCGGCTTCAGTCGGAGTTGGAGGAGGCCCATGTGCAGGCGGCCAGCCACCTCGACAAGATGCAGCGCACCGTCGCCGAATATGAGAATGCGGGCAAACGCCGTGAGCGGCAGAACGAGGAACGTATAAAGCGCGCCACAGAAAGTATGTTACGTCAGTTGCTGCCCGTTCTCGATGACCTCGAACTGGCCTTTCAGAACGTACCAGAAGGCGTACCGGGAGAGGACCAGGCCTGGTTGAAAGGATTCGAGCAGATTCAGCAGAAACTTCTGGAAATACTGGCCAGTTCAGAAGTCGAGCCACTGGCCAAGAGTGGTGAATTCGACCCGAATCAGCATGAGGCCATTTCGAATGAGCCGAACGAAGATGTTCCCAGCGGGCACATCATCCAGACCTTACGCACCGGCTATCGCATCCAGGACCGGATCCTACGTCCGGCGCTTGTCCGCGTTGCGCAGTGAATAGCTGGGCGCTTTTCTCCTTCCTCTAAATGGTTGCCCTAACCCGGCCCGCCGCGGCCAGCCGCCTTCGAGACCCCCAGCGGGGCATCCGGCCCTTTGATGTTGGGCGTGATCTGCGCGCCGTTTCAAGATTGATCACCGAGGCTTTTGCCGAAGAGCTGGATGAACAGGGCGAGGCTGCGCTGCGCGAGCTGCGGATTCTCGGTTATATGAGCGGGCTGGTGCGCATTCTTTACCGCAGTACCGGCGAATTTCGGAATGTCTTCAACGGTTTTGTCTGGGTGGAGAACAAGCGGGTTGTGGGGAATGTAACGGTGCAGCGCGCGGCCAGCGGCAGCGGGCGCTGGCAGATCGCAAATGTGGCCGTCTCCCCGGCTTGGCGCGGGCGCGGAATCAGTCGTGCGCTCATGGAGCATGCCCTGGAGTACATCCGCGACATGGGCGGGTCCTGGGCTGTGCTGCAAGTGCGAGGGGAAAACGAGATCGCGCGCGGCCTCTATGAACGGCTTCGCTTCGAAAACATGGGGGGGACGTCCGAATTGTACGCGCCTGGCGCGCCGAGGCGGGTCGCATTGCCGGTACTGTCCAACCTGCAGGCGTTCTCTCCGTCCGACAGCAATCTGCTCTATGATCTGGCCACCAGCCGGCCCAACGCCGAATTCCAATGGTGGCGGGCCGTAAGGCGAGACGACTTCCATGTCCCACTAGAAAAGCGCATTGGTGAAATGGTGAACAGGCTTGTCGGCCGCCAGCGGATCTACCGCTACGCGATCCGCGACTACAGCAGCCGCTTTGAAGGTGCAATCCAGGTGACCGCCCGATGGTGGCAGGGGGAGCACCATATTCGTCTCTGGCTGCGGCCCGACGCCCAGGAACAGTATGCCCAACCCCTGGTCTTGAGCGCACTGGCACTTCTGCAGGATTCTCCCCGCTGGCCGTTGCGGGCCACTGTGAGCACACAGGACGAAATCGCGGCGCAGACGCTGCTGGAGCACGGTTTTGCCGTGCGCAGCACGTTGTACACGATGCGCCTGCGCATGTAGGCACCGATGACGCTTATTCTTCGGCTGGTCGGGAACGCCATCGCCCTGTACGTAGCGTCGACACTGATTGACGGCATTCAGTTTGGCGCCGGTGGTGAGGTGGATTTCAGCAGCCTGCTGGCAGTCACCCTGATCTTTGGCGTTGTCAACGCTGTCATCAAACCGATTGTCAAGGTGGTGACCTGCCCGGCCTTTCTGGTCACGCTCGGTCTGTTCACCTTTGTGGTCAACGCCCTGATGCTGCTTTTGACCGGCTGGCTGGCCGGTCTGCTCAACGTCGATTTTCAGGTAGACGGTTTTGGCCCCGCGTTCCTGGGCGCCGTCGTCATCAGCTTCGTCAGCTTTCTCCTCAGTCTGTTCATCTCCGCTGAGAAAGACGACAAAGATTGAACGCAGTTCGCGTGGGACGCCGCGCGTTGACCTGCAGCCGAACTCCTCTTCACATTACAGTTCAGGTTACCGCTGGGGCACATTATGCGCGCTACCTTTCTCCACATGGCTGATTGCCATCTCGGCTACCGGCAGTACAACAGCCGGGAGCGTCAGAACGACTTCACCCGCGCCTATCTTGAGATTATCGGAGCGGCCATCGGCTCCAAGGTTGATTTCGTGTTACTGGCCGGTGATCTTTTTGAAAGACGCGCTATCGACCCGATTACGCTTAGTCATGCCATCACGGGCCTGGAGCGGCTGAAAGAGGCAGGCATACCTTGCCTGGCGGTGGAGGGCAACCATGAACTGGCCTACTATCGCGACAGTATCGGCTGGGTACGTTTTCTTGCCGAACGCGAATTGCTGGTTCTGCTCAACCCGCATTTTGACGGGGAGGAGGTCGGGCTCCCACCCTACGAAAGACGCGAGGGAGCCTATGTGGAACCGGTACCGGGCTTGCGGGTCTACGGTATGCGCTACTACGGCAGTGCCGCGGCACCGGTCGTGCAGCGGGTGGCGGGTGCACTGGCGGCGGCCGACAGACAGGGAGTAGAGTACACGATTTTCATAGCGCACGCTGGCGTTGAGAGAGTACTCGACCACCAAGGCGGCGCGCTGAGCCACCGTGAGCTGGCGCCTCTGCGACCCCACGTGGACTATCTGGCGCTGGGCCACTTCCATAAACCTTTCGAGTTCGACGACTGGATTTACAATCCCGGCAGCCCGGAGACCAACTCACTGACTGAGGCGGCCTGGCCGGAGCGGGGATACTATCTTGTGGAGGTGGATACGGAGGCGGAGCCTAAGCACCGCCCAGTCCTGCACGCAAATCCCCGGCGTGCATTTGAACGCCTGTTCTTCAGGGTCGACGCGTGCGAGACGCCGGCCGACCTGGTCGGAGAGTGCCGGCGTTATATCGAGCGTCAGCGCCGTCAGTTCAGAGGTAAAGAACCGGTGGTCGAGCTGCGGCTGAGCGGAGTGCTCCCTTTCGACCGCGGCGGACTGGATCTGAAACGGCTGGAGCAAGTAGTTGAAGAGCAATACAAGCCGTTGCTCTCCTTTGTACGCGATGACACGCGAGCCTCGGAGTTTGCAGTGGGGGCCGATCAACATCTCGGACGACGGGAGCTGGAGCGGCAGATCATTGCCGGTCTTCTCGAACGGGACAACCGGTTCCGCGACCGAAGCAGCGCATGGACTGAACTGACGCTCGCGATCAAACAGTTAGCCGTCAGCGGCGCTTCTGCCGACGCGATTTTGGAGGAGTTGGCAAGGGGCGAGGAGAGGGTTCGGCAGGGAGAAGAGACGCAATGTTGATCCGTTCGCTGACCCTGGAAAATGTCAAGAGCTACGAAAGGGCAACAGTCGAATTCAGTCCCGGCACGAACGCGATTGTTGGCCCCAACGGGGCGGGAAAAACGACGATACTGGAGGCCATCGGCTTTACTCTCTTCGATCATCTTCCGTATAGCCGGCCCGATTTCGTGCGGGCAGGTCAGAGGACGGCGAGCGTGGCGGTCGATTTTCTCAGCGATCACGATGAGCGCGTGTACCAGGTCGTGCGAAGCTGCGGCAGTAGTAGCGCCTATGCGATCTTGGATCCGGAACTCGCCATACGAATATGCGAGGGCAAAGCTGACGTTATGCAGTTCTTGCGTCTGCATTTGGACATCGACCCTGACACCGGGCCGGAGGATCTGTTCAGGAACGCTGTAGGCGTGCCCCAAGGCAGCTTTACTGTCTCCTTTCTGGAAACGCCCAGGGTCCGTAAAGCAGTTTTCGATCCCCTTCTGAAGGTGGCCGAATACCGCCGAGCGTGGGAAAATTTGCGCGAGCCGCTCAGCTTGCTCAACAAGCGCCAGAGGGATCAGTCAGAAATAATCAGTGGACTAAAAGGCGAACTGATCCGCCTGCCAACTGTAGAGGACGAAGCCAACACTCTGGCGACCCTCATCAGCAAGGCAGAGGTTGAACTGCGCGACTCGCAGACTGAGTTGGCTGAAGCCGAATCCGCCCGGCAAACGATGGAGGCGAACCGGGAACGGCTGCAAGAGTTGCAACGCATGGTAGAGGTGCAGCAGCAGTTAGTGGCCGAAAGAAAGCGGACACTGGTTGCGGCGCGGCAACGGTTTACAGAGAGCAAGGAGGCGGTTGCAGTTACAGAAGCCAACCGTGCAGGCCATGAAGCCTATGGCGCCACGCTGTGGGCCCAGCGGGCCGTGAATGAAAGAATGGCGCAGCGGCGTAGGTTGGAGGAACAGCGGGCCGGCATCCGCACGCTGCTGGCTCGGGCGGAAACGCAGGCGGATGCCCAGGAGGGCGCCCTAGTTGAGATCGAGGAGGCGGAGAAGACTGCGGCGGACCTAGCGGACGGGGCATCCGAGCAGGAGAAGCTAGACGCCGAATTTCGGGATGCCCAACGCCTGGCAGACAGGCTGAAAGATGCAGAAGATCGGGTACAGCGGGAACAGACTTCAGTGGAAAAGGCCAGAAAGAGGCTGGACCACTTGCGCGTCGAGGTAGCCCGCTCCCAGCAACTTGAAGCCTCAAGGGAGCAGCTGCAGACGCAGGTTGAAACCTTGCAGCAGACGATCACGTTGCAGAAGTCTATACGTTCCCAACTGCAGCCTGAAATGGAGACGATTAAGGAGCAAGGCACACAACTGAAAGACTTGGATGCAGACGCGGTCTGCCCTATCTGCGAACAGCGTCTATCAACGGAACATCGTCTGCAGTTGCTAGAACGTCTTCGCCAACAGTGGAAAGAAATGAATGTGAGAGCCATGGATGCGGCAGAGACGATTCGCCAATCCGAGACGAAATGGGAACAGGCGCGCTCCACCCTTGCGCAGCATGAGCAGACTCTGGATTCTTTACCCCGCCAGCACGAGATCGAGACAGCTGAGAAGGAACTGACCGAACACAATGCCCGGCATGCTGAAGTACGTGTCGAGGCCGAGGCACTCCGGCATGCGCCGCAACGTGTAGAACAGCTACAGCAGGCGTTAAAGGCGCTGGGCGACCCGCGGCGACGGCGAGACGCAGCTCTCCAGCAGGCGCGAGGACGCGAGCGGGTGGAAAGGACTTTGCAGGAGCAGCGGGCGCAGGCCGAGCAACAGCGAAACGCACTCGCGGAGCTCGACGGGCGCATGGCAGAATTCGCCGGCCTGGACGCTGAGACTGCCCGAATCTCCTCTCAGTTGGGAAAGTTTCAGACAGCCGACGAGCTCTACCGGCGCAATCAGGCTGCAGCCGAGGCGCTCCCTCAGCGCCTGCAAGAGGTTGCCGAGGCAGAGAAGGTATTGGAGGCGGCGCAGAAACGTGTCGAGGACGGACACGAACAGCTGGCAGCCAGCAGGCGCGATTTCGATGAAGAGAGCTTTCGCGAGGTGGTGGCTCAGGTAGAGAAGCTTCGCAGCCGCCGTGTACGGCTGGAGACTGAACTGGGCCAGTGGCGTGAACGACTCGACCGGGCAAAGGGGGAGATCGCCCAACTGCAGATCTTGAAGAAGCGGCTCACCGCTGCCCAATCCCGACACGATCTGCTGGTGGAGCGGGAGGAGATCCTGAAGTTTCTGCGCTCAGTGGTACAGGAAGCAGGACCGCACGTAACGAAGGCGCTGGTCCAGCAGATCAGTTACAGTGCCAATCAGTTGTTCGGCCAGATCATGGAGGACTACACGCGCACGCTCCGCTGGGAGGAGGACTACGGGATCATCTTGGAAGTGGATGGTCGTGATCGGGCATTTTCCCAATTGTCCGGCGGCGAGCAGATGAGCGCAGCGCTGGCGGTCCGGCTGGCGCTGCTGCAGGAGATGAGCAGTATTGGCGTCGCCTTCTTTGACGAGCCAACCACCAATCTGGACGAGACCAGGCGCGGCGCCCTGGCGCGGCAGATCGTAGGCGTGCGCGGCTTTGAGCAGCTCTTTATCATCAGCCACGACGATTCGTTCGAGCAGGCTACGGAGAAGCTGATCCGGGTAGAAAAGCGAAACGGGGCGAGCGAGATTCATTACGAGTGAGACCGGTTGAACGGGGGTCTCACTGGGCGGCTGCGACCAGGATTTGGGCGGCTTTGGGAATGCCTCCCAAGGATGCAAACTCCTCTTGCAAGGTGGCGGCGTTCAGGCGGGCGGGGGCGTCGTCAGCCAGTATCTTTTGCAGGGCTTCCGCGGCCAGCGGGACGGTCAGCAGATTGGGTGGGATGTGGTAGCCGACGCCGCTGCGCGCGACCCCGCTGGCCTGACGTACCTGGTCCGCAGCCTTTGGGACCACGATCTGCGGAATTCCGTGCGTAACCAGAGCATGGGTCGTGCCGGCGCCGCCATGGTGGATGGCGGCGGCGGTGTGGGGCAACACCTCAGCAAATCGGACCCTGTCCACCAGAACTGAAGACTGCGGCAGTCCGGTCCGCAGAGCTTCGACCTCGCGCGTGGTCCAGCCCCCCTCCGTGCCGACTTCGGCAAAGCCTTTGCCGACCGCCAGGATCGGTACGCCTCCCGCGTCTGCCGCGGCGCGGGCCGCGATTAAGAAAAAGTTGATATCCCGGGTAAATGCGGTACCGAGGGTGATGAAGATCCATGGACGACTGCTTGGAAGTTGGTCGAGCCAGGGGGATTCGGACGGCAGGGGGGGAGGAGCGAGCCCGCCGACCATTTGTGTCTGCGGCAGCAGCCGGGCTCCGGCATACCAGCGGGGGCTCCAGTAGGTCAGATGTAAGGAGGGAGAACGCAGTGCGGTGGGACCGTCCAGCGCCCAGTTGACGCCGGTCGCGCCAAAATCGGCAAGTAGCTCGCTCACTCGCGCCTGAGCCAGTTTTTTGACTGCGCCGGGCGTGTCTGCATTGGGGCCTGACGACTGCATCTGTATAGCCGGCCAACCGGCGACGGCGAAGGGCACGCCCAGGAGTTCGGCGGCGATGGCGGCCGCGGCGGTGAACATCTCGCTGACGATCAGGTCCGGGCGGAAACGTTTAGCTACCTCGACAAGCTCAAGCGTAGCCGCACGCACGCGCGCCACGTCCAGCCACTGATCCAGTGAGCGGATCATGCGCAGGCGCTGGAACTCCTCTTCTGAAGCTGTGCCTTTCTGTATAGGGGGCGGGGGCGGCCAGCGCCAGCCGGTCTCTTGCAGGATATGGATGGGAACGCCCTGTGCCGCGAGCTGGCTTTGCAGCTCACGGCCGCTGGCCCAGAGGACATCGTGGCCCGCCCGCATCAGTTCGACAGCTGTGGGCAGATAGCCGCCCCAATCCAAGTGGCCCGCCAGTTGCGCGGATACACATAGAAAGCGCAAGCAGCACTCCTCAGCGGCCGCAGCCGGGAACAAGGCGGAACAGCATGCCTTCGCCGGTGCCGATCCAGACGGCCCCGTCCGGTGCGGTCGTGACCGCTTGCACGGGCCAGTTGTGCATGATCCGTTCGGCGATAATCTGGCCGCCCGAGTTCGCCATCCGGAACAGACCGGGATCGCGTCCGTAGTTGGCGAAAAAGATGGTGTCGTAGGCCCAGGTAATGCCGGTGGGTGCGGCCGAGTTGGGTAGGACTAGCACAGGAGCGGTCCACCAATCTTTGTTGACCCCGCCCAACGCCAACGGGAAGCCGTAGAAGGGGGTCGCGTTGACGTCGCCCGCATTGGCGGCAGCAGAAAGGGTACGCGGGTCCAACAGGTCGACTTCGTCGCCGGCGTTGAAGTCACCGTGCACGTTGGTGGCGCCATTGTCGGTAAACCAGATGCGCCCGAACGGGTCGACGGCGATGCCGTAGGGGTTACGCACACCGCGCGCCGCGGTCTGAAAGACGCCGATTGAGCGTTCGGCGAGCAGACGGTCGAGCCGGGCGCGAACGATGCGGGCACCGAAGGGGTTGCCGCCGGCAGCCACATTGGTGGCCAGTGTTTCGGCAGGAAGTTCGCCATCATGGAGAACGATTATGCCATCCGCATAGCCGTCGCGGACACCACCGGCGGAGATATAGAGCCAGCCAGCGCTGATCACGAGACCATTGTTGGCATGGAAATCCTTCCCGGAAACGGCGAAGCCGCCGGCCAGAGGTTCATATCCGCCGCCGTCGACGATGCGGCCCACTTCGCCGGCCCGGTTCAGGTAGAGCGCGCCCGCATGCCAGGCCATTCCTGTGACACGGCTGGATTCGCGCAGGATCTCATAGTAGCTGTCCCTGGAAATGCTGTGCCAGATGGCGATAGAGCGGCTGGCGTGGTAAGGATCGTACAGGATGTTGGGATCGAAGTTGCGGGTGGCATGATGGTCCAAGGCGATGAACAGTCTGCCGTCCGGGGCAAAGGTCAGCGCAGTAATGCTATGTTTGTCCTGTAGTTTCTCGGCCAGGAACTGCTCTGCACAGAAACCACCCTGGGGGACCAGCCAGGGATCGGATTCAGAGGGGGGGCTCAGATTGAGGGGAGCGACGCGAATGCCAACACTACCGGCAGCCATTCCCCGCGGTGGGGCGGCGGCGGCACTGTTTTGCGTATTTTCTTCCGGTTTGGCTTCGGCATTGCCGCCCGCATTTGAGCCATCGCCGGATTCAACACTATTGGCGGGTTCATCCGAGGCCGAAGAAGGCGCTGGATTCGCCGTCTCCACTTTCGGCAGATATGCAGCGATCTGTTCGGCATTGGGAATGGCGGCACAACTTGCGGGAAGAACGAGTTGTGCGCTGACAAAGGGAATGGTACCCCCTTCCTGGGAACATTCATTTGGCAACGGGTTGAAATCTTCGCCCGACAGACGCAGCCACATTTCGGACACAGGCACCGGCTCTGTGCCCTGCCTGGTCGCTCCAGATATAATCCAATCGTAAATCAGTGCTTTGTCGTCATTGCCAAGCTCCCCCACCAGCGGCATTTCCCCGGACCAGACCTGCGTCCAAAGTGTGGATGCGGCCGGGACGCCCGGTTGTACTACGGGTCCGTTCAGTCCGCCGGCCATCAAGGGTTCATACTCGGTCACCTGCAGCTCCCCTTGTTTCACAACAGCGCTATGACAGGCGCCGCAGTTCTCTTCAAGAAGAGGCTGAATGTCCTCGTCGAATCCCGGCGCAGCGATTGGAATTCGGCCGAGGGACCGGTCGAGTGAGACAAAAGGGGTCGCTTGCTCCTGTCCGAAGACCGCCTCAACGCGTACCAGCGTGCCTGCGGGCACGCGCCCCAGCAGGCAGCCTTCGAAATGGGGTCGATTGCGCACATTGGCGTATCGTTGCAACACCGCAAAGACCGGCTGGCCCCCTGCAAGACAAGAGATGGCTTCTTCCATTCCATGGAGCAGGGCAATGTCAGCGGTCCCACCCATAGGATCTGGGTGTGCTGCAGGCGGCGGCGGCAGCTTTTTCTCTGGATTGGTAGTTCCAGCGGCGTCGCCACCTTGAGAATTGAACGGGCCAATCGGTTGAAAAGAGCAGGCGCCTAGCAACAGAGCCGCACAGATGAGTAGGGGGATGGCAGGAAACGGGGCTGGTCGGCGGCGATGACGCATTGAAAGAGAACCTGTACGCGAAGCTGCATGGGGGGCGCCCTCATTCGTGGAAATGCTGCGCCTGGATGAGTTCCTAATTCCCTGTGATTGAGTCGGAAACTGCCGAAATCTCTGTCAACGTACGACGCGCGACGGAGATGTCCATCTGAATCTGGGCGACGAGATCCTCCAGGCTGTCAAAACGTTGCTCGTCGCGCAGGCGAGACACAAAGGAGATGGTGAGTTCCTTTCCGTACAGTGAGTCGGGCTCACCGGTCGCTGGATAGTCGAGAAGATGCGTTTCGATGCGGCGCCGGCGACCGTCTACAGTGGGCCGCACTCCGATGTTGGTTACGCTGGCGCGAGGGTGGGGCGAACAGTTGTCCGGCAGATATGCCCAAGTTACGTATACCCCATTGGCGGGGATGAGCTTCTGCGGAATGGGCCGGATGTTGGCGGTGGGCACGCCGATCTGGCGCCCGCGACGTTCTCCCTCTTCGACGATGCCAGCGATCTGGTAGGGCCGACCCAGCATCTGCGCGGCATCCTGTACAGCGCCAGCTAAGAGTGACTGACGGATCTGGCGGCTGTGGACCTCACCATCCTCACGTGCGAACGGTTCGATCACCGACAGCTCATAACCGAGCCGGACACCCAACGCTCGCAAAAGGTCGACATTGCCGCTGCGTCCCCGACCCAGCGCGAAATCGGGCCCCACTATCAGCCGGGCAAGCCCCAAACGTTCGACGAGAAGCGTCATAAACTGCTCGGGCGTCAGACTGGCAAGATCCATGTCAAAGGGCTGAATGATGCCCAGATCAAGACCGAACGGCTCGATCAGGCACAGACGCTCCTGTGGCGTGGTCAAGAGGCTCAAGGTAAGGTCCGGCCGCAGTACGGCAATTGGGTGGGGATCGAACGTGAGAAGGGCTGTCCTGGCGGTGGGTGCATGGCCCGCCGCTTCAGTCTGCAGGGTACGCAAGAGGGCCTGATGGCCCAGATGCACACCGTCGAAATTTCCGATTGTCAAAAAAGTTGGGCCGGGAAACCGGAGAGATCGCAGATCGCTGCGCCAAATTCTCATCTCAGATCAGTTTCTGGTTCTTGACGTGGATTCCGTTTGCCACCTGTGCTCTCCGGCGGTTTGCCCGGTAGGAACGAAGGCGTCCCGCCTGCCCCTACGCGATTCGAGAAGTAAGAAGAAGCTGTTCTTTAACCTGTATGTGCATTCGTCACTATGGCGGCAGACTATGAGAGACTCCTCAACTGTTGGGCGAGCCACTTTTCGGCTTTCCATACTGTGCCGTCTCCGTTGACTTCGGCGGCACGCGCGCGTGCAATGCCTAGGAAGCGGCCGCGGTGATCATAGGCGGCCGCAAGCCCAACCAGTCGCCCACCTTCCGAACTGCAGGAGTTGGAAGGGGTCGGCTCATGGGCAGCAGGTGCGCGACTTTGGTAGATTTTCTGCCCGTAACCCAGCCGAAGTTGCTCCTCCTCACTGACGGTCAGTCGGGGCATACGCAGGCCGGCATCGGGCGCAAGCAGCAGCTCGGCCAGCCTGCCGGCGGCCGCTGCGCTTTCAATTGCCGGCAGATCTGACGCGTCGGCGACAGAAAACGGGCCGGCTTCCAAGCGACGCAGGTAGCTCAGGTGGCCGGCGGTGTCCAACGCCTGCCCCAGCGCGTGGGCCAGGCTGCGCACGTATGCGCCGGCGGAACAGCGAATCCGGAGAGATATTGTTGCGGGCGGCGCATAGGAGAGAAGCTTTAACTGGTGAATGGTGACTTCCCGCGGCGCCACATTTACGGCCTCGCCGCGCCGGGCTTTGCGATGCAGACTCTCACCGCCCTGCTTCAGTGCCGAGTAGACCGGTGGTATCTGAGTAGTCCGGCCACGGAAGGCAACCAAGGCGGCCTCCACGTCGGCGTCGGTCAGAGACGGAACCGGGGCCTGGGCGACGGTCCGGCCGACAGCGTCGTAGGTATCGGTGGCGCGGCCCAGTGTTACGCGGGCCTCGTATGTTTTGTCATGCCCCTGATAGTATTCAACCAGTCGCGTGGCCACGCCCAAGCACGACACGAGCAGCCCGCTGGCCATCGGGTCCAGCGTGCCAGTATGGCCGATGCGTCTTTGCCGACTCCAACGCCGGACGCGTTGCACAACGTCGTGGCTGGTAGGCAGATCCGCGGAGACGGGCCCGGCGGCGTACGTTTGTGAACTTGGGCGGCCCGGTTTATCGACAAGGAGAATTCCGTGGAGATCGGTCATGGTATCGGTTCGTCGCCGGCGCTGCTCCCTGTCTTCTAACCCCTATCGCCATCAATACTCTGGCGGCGCAATTCGTGCAGCGCGGCCACAACGCGCGCCGAGACCTCCTGCAGCGTGCCGGCAACGGTGCAGCCGGCGGCAGGTGGATGTCCGCCGCCTCCGAATGCAAAGGCCACCTGGCTCACATTGAAACCCGGCTTGGCCCGAAAACTGCATTCGATCAACTCCTGACCGTTTTTTGCAAAACGTTGGGCGAAAGTAGCGCTGATGTCGGCCTCTCTCACGGTAACGAGGAAGTTGGCCAAACCGTCGCTCTGGTGGGATTCGACACCACTTCGCTGCCGGCTCTCGGCGTTGAGAGTGGCCCAGATGATGCCGTCATCCATCTGCACATTGGCCAGACCGGCCCCCCAGAGCTTAACGAGGCTGAACGACCTGCTGTCCAAGGTGTTGCGAACGACATAGTCCAGACTTGCACCGGCGTTCAACAGACGCAAGCTCGCCTGCAAGACATTCGTATTCGTGTTGGCGGTCCGAAAACAGAGTGTATCGGTCACGAGGCCGGTCAGAAGGGAGACGGCGATCTCCTCAGAAAGCGGCACATTCAGGGCATCGGCCAGGTGAATAAGCATCTGGCATGTGGCTGCGCAGCCGGTATCAACCCAGTTTTCAGTGCCGAAAAGGGTATTGGTAACGTGATGGTCAATGACGACAAGGGGAACCTGATTGTGGATCTCGGGTCTGTAGACGGTGCCCATCCGGTCAATACTGGAGGTGTCCAGGCAGACGATCAGATCGTAACCATGCGCGACCTCTGCCGGCCCGATGATTTTCTCTACGCCGGGCATGAACTGGAACTCCGGCATCGCTTTGTCCTGAAGTGCGAGGACAGGCCGTTTTCCCAGCGAACGCAGAATGCTACCCAAACCGAGCAGACTGCCGACCGCGTCTCCGTCCGGGCTCACATGGCTGACGCAGAGGATGTTGTTGCTGGATTCCAGGAGACTGAGCAGGAGAGGGGGCGGCGGGACGCCCTCTTGGCCGCATGCAGCACCCTGCTTAAGCAGGGACGCGTTCAGGGTCATGCATCCTCTTTCTGAGCATCAATGGAGGAGAAATCCGGGGAAGAGAGTGAAGAGGACGAAGTTGAAAGAGGACTCCCTTCGTCCTGTTGACGACTCTCTCGTTCCTCGGCGATGCTCTGCAAAAGTGCATCCACCCGAGCGGCCTGGTCGGGGGTATCGTCATAGTAGAAGAGCAGTTCCGGAACGGCGCGGAACGTTAAGCTCTGGGCCAGTTGGCGGCGCAGGAATGGGGCAGCTTTCTTGAGTCTGGCGAGGACCAAGCTGCGCTGGATGTCGCTATCCTGATGGATGTAGACCTTGGCCACGCGCAGGTCGCGGCTGACCACCACGTTGGTCACCTCCAGCAGTTCCAGCGCCGGGTCATCCAGTTCGGCGCCGATCAAGATAGATAGTTCCTGGTAGAGCAGTTCTGCCGCCCGCTCCTGACGAATTGTAGTCGTCATCGTTTCCATGCCGTCAGTCGTTCGTTCTGGTTGTCAGGCACACGAGCCCACTATAAACCATAAACCGAAAACCAGAAACTATTATCGTACCTGTTGCCTCTCGAAGACTTCGATAATGTCGCCTTCCTGGAGGTCTGAATTGACGCCGGCGAGATTGATGCCGCACTCATATCCGGCCCGCACTTCGGTGACATCTTCGGTAAACCGTTTGAGGTTTTCGATGGTTGTTGTGATTATGGTTGCGTCGTTGCGGAGCAGTCGGGCCTGGCTGTTACGTTTGACGACCCCGTCGAGAACCATGCAGCCGGCGATCAAGCCGCCGCGCCGCACGCGGAACATCTGCCGGACCTCGGCATGGCCGGTGACTACCTCTTCGAAGATCGGGTCCAACATTCCGCTCAGCGCCTGTTCTACATCTTCGATCAGGTTGTAGATGATCTGATAGTGCCGAATCTCGACGCCGGACTGTTCGGCGCGCACCAGAGCGGCCTTGTCGATGTTGACGCCGAATCCGATGACGATCGCCTGACTGGTTTCGGCGAGCATGACGTCCGATTCGGTTATGTCGCCGACAGCCGACTGCATGATCTTGACTTTTACCTCATCGTTTTCAAGCTGTTCGAGGCTGTGAATGATTGGGGCCAGCGTACCCTGTGCATCGGCCCGCACGATAATATTGAGGGTTTCGGCTTCGCCGCCTTCGACACGGGCGAACATATCTTCCAGCGTCATCGGCAGGGGGGAGGCGTCCCGGATATTCTGAGCGGCCTGGTTTTGCCTTTCGGCGGCAAGCGTGCGGGCCGCTCTGTCGTTTTTGGTTACGCTAAAGACCTCGCCGGCGGCTGGGACGCCATTGAGGCCCAGAATTACCGTCGGCGTGCTCGGCCCGGCCTTCTTCAATTGATTGCCCTCGTAGTCGGACATTGCCTTGACACGTCCCCAGTTCTCGCCGACGACCAGCGAATCCCCGCGTTTCAGGGTCCCGTTTTGTACAAGCAGGGTTGCAGTGATTCCGCGCTGCTTATCCAATTGGGCTTCGATCACCGTGCCGACACATTGTCCGCTGGGATTGGCAGTGTGCTGGTCCAGTTCGGCGACGACGAGTATGTTTTCCAAGAGGTCGTCGACACCATCGCCGTTGAGCGCGCTGATCGGAACGGTGATGGTTTCGCCGCCCCATTCCTCCGGTGTCAGGTCTTCTGTCGATAGTTCCTCCATGACGCGGTTTATGTTGGCGTTGGGGCTATCGATCTTGTTGATAGCGACGACAATTGTCACGTCTGCTGCCCTGGCATGGCTGATCGCTTCCCGGGTCTGGGGCATAATGCCATCGTCGGCGGCTACGACGAGGATGACGATGTCGGTAACCTGCGCGCCGCGGGCCCGCATTGCTGTGAATGCTTCGTGTCCGGGTGTGTCCAGGAAGGTGATCTTTTTGCCGTCGACTTCCACCTGATAGGCGCCGGTATGCTGGGTGATGCCGCCAGCCTCGGTATCGACTACATTGGTGCGGCGGATACGATCGAGGAGCGTCGTTTTGCCGTGATCAACGTGTCCGAGGACCGCTACAACGGGCGACCGGGGCACGAGGCTTTTTTCCGCTTCTTCGGCCACGATCTCCTGGATCATCACCCGTTCTTTTGGTCTTCGATCTTCGTCGGGCGCCTCTTTCGGCTCTTCGTCCTCCACGACCGGCCAGAGCACCTCGATTCCGAGTTCTTCACCCACTATGGCGGCTGTATCGTGGTCGAGAGTCTGGTCGATGGGCGCCATAATGCCGAACTGCATCAGCACTTTGATGAGATCGATAGGACTGCGATCCATTCTTTCGGCTAGAGCGCGGACGGTAACATACTCCTCCACTATGATGGAAGTAGGCAGCCCAGCGGCTTCACCGTTGGAGGCGTCGTCAGCCGGGCTGCCATTCTGGATCTTCATCGGATCTTTGGTTGCGGCTGCCATTTTGGCCTTCCTTTCATCTATCGTTTTCGATTCCCAGCTCTACATGCCGCCATGCCGTTTAAAACTGACAGCGAAAACGTCCCTCTGTCTTCAGAGAGAAGGAAGCTGAGAGGCGTTTACGCTCCGAATTGCGTGTACCTTCTCAAACGTTACACAGGTTTTTGGCTGGGATGGAATGCCATGCACAGGTATATGCGGTGGAGGCCGGAAGCGGGGCGCCAAGAGGCGGTTACGGTAGAAAGACAAGTCGTTACACGACCCCCCCTCTCTTCCCTGTAGCCTTCCCCCTCTCCATCCCAGACTGCAATACAGCCAATGTTAGCCCACTATTCCGACACATGTCAGGGAGCGGACAATCGGCTTGCGTTCATTGGAAAATTCCCATCACCCAGCGAATATGCCTTCACTTTGGAATGTTCTATCTGCGTTGGGCAGGAACATTTGAAGAGCATACCAGGTAATCACAGCCCTCCCCGCAATCGCACAGTTCACAGTTCAGACAGTCCGCGTGAAAGGCAAAGATGTGAGGAGGAGATTCCAGTAAGCAATAGTTGACCGTTTAGATGGGTTCTCGCTCCTTGCTACGCAGTCTCGTCCGACACTTGCAAAAGAGTTGAAACGGACGCTGACAGTGTCGCCAGATTATCGGCGCTGATTTTTGTTCGCAGCGCTTTCTGTATCAATGCACCGGCCAGCGCCTGTTCCCAACAGGTGACCTGCGGGTGGACATAGGCACCGCGCCCGGCCTTTTTGCCGGTTTCATCCAAGAGGACGCCATCAGCAACCCGGACCAGACGAATCAGGTCGCGCTTTCCGTCAGACTCGCGGCAGGCAATGCACATTCGTTGGGGAGCCTGGAAGGCGCCCCGCCGTTGTTTCGATCCCTTTCCCCGTTTTGCCATTTCCGGTGTTGCACGGCAGATGAAATAGTTCAGGCACGATACACGAACCAGCAGCCACCTTACAGGTCAAACCCATCGTCATCGAATTCTTCCAGGTCGACTTCGAGTCCCCGTGACCGACGCGTTCTCTGACGCCTTGGCTGCCTCTTCTGCGTTGACTGGCCGCCGCGGCGGGCCCTGCTGCGACCGGGGTCCTGTTCGTCAATCTCATCATCGGAGTCTTCGTCCGTGTCCAAAGAATCGAGCAGCTCGGGAGGCACTTCCAAATCGTCCAGTGAACCGATGACTGGGCCCGACGAGCTTCCCTGCTGGCGTGCGGCCATTCGCTGGCGCAGCATGTCAGCGGTAATGACCTGGGGCAGATCTTCAGGTCTGAGAGTGCGTTCCGGCTCGGGCTCAGGTTCTTCCGTTTGCGCTGGCAGTTGCGAGGGATGAAGGGCAGGCAGTTCGCTCACTTCTTCCGCCTCAGGACCTTCATCACTTTCTTCTCTAACGTCTTCCTCGTCGTCCAGCGTTTCGCCGAGGCTAACCGGCTCCGGCTCATCCACGGCGAAATCTTCGAAGGAAATGCCGGAGGGTTTTTCTTCCTGCACGGCGGCTGCGGCGCGCTCGAAAGCGCTCAACGCCTCCTCTGCGTCGACGCCAAGTCCGCGTCCTTCTTCTTGCGCGGGGAAGGTTTCGGGCCACTCGGCAGGTGTGCCCTGGTCGGCCGATCTGCTGGCGGCATCGCGTCTTTGCAGCAGCTCGGCGGCCTGGCGGAAGGTGTCTTCGCTCGCGGTGGACTCTTCCTTGTCGCGCAGGATCTTCTCCGCCATACTGAGCAGGTCTTGTTCACCGGCGGCCAACTGAGCCTGCTCGGCTGCCAGCAGATCCAGTCCTTCGGCGTGGGCTTCGGTTTCGCTCTTGATGTCGATCCGCCACCCCGTCAGTTTGGCTGCCAGACGAGCGTTCTGCCCTGCCTTGCCGATGGCGAGGCTGAGTTGTCGATCAGGTACGATGACGATTGCCGTTTTGATATTGCTGTCTTCTTCAAGAATGACACTCTGCACTTTGGCCGGCCCGAGGGCGTTGGAGATGTAGGTGCGTAGATTTCCGCTCCACTCGACGACGTCGATTTTCTCGCCCGCAAGCTCGGTCACGATATTCTGAATACGCAAGCCGCGCATCCCCACACAACTACCCACCGGGTCCACGCCGGGGAGCGTGGCCATCACGGCCACTTTGCTGCGTGCGCCCGGTTCACGGGATATGGCCTTTATCTCGACGGTGCCATCGCGCACCTCCGGAATCTCCTGTTCCATGAGTCGGCGGAGGAGATCGCGATGGGTACGGCTCAGCTTGATCATCGGGCCGCGACTGCTGCGGTGCACATCAACCACATACAGGCAGATATAGTCTCCGCGACGCAGATTCTCCGATGGGATCTGCTCCTCTCGGGGCAGCAGGTTCTCGTGTCTGTCGTCGATCAGAATTGTGACGGCGCCGGATACGAGATCGACGCTGCGGAC
Organism: Caldilineaceae bacterium; assembly: GCA_028819675.1. The sequence continues at coordinate 19,172 of JAPPKT010000578.1, forward strand.
CTGGGCTGTGATAGTCTCGCCTACTTTGTGGACAAAGTTTTCGTAAACTGTGTCCCGTTCTGCTTCTCGAATGCGCTGCAAGATCACCTGTTTGGCGGTCTGGGCAGCGATACGGCCGAAGTTGCCGGGTGTATTCTGCACCAATACAACATCGCCCAATTCGGAAGACGGCTCTACCGTTCTGGCATCGTCTAACAGGATCTCGGTATTGGGGTTGAGGATATCTTCGACAACCTCTTTCTCGGCGAATACTTTCATTTCGCCTGTCGCCCGGTCCACTGCAGCCGTGACATTGGCCACGGAGCCGTAATTGCGTTTGTAGGCCGAGATGAGCGCAGCCTCGATTGCGTCGAAAATCACCTCATTGTCGAGGTCTTTATCCGTCGCGACCTGATTGATCCCAGCGATGAGTTCTTTAGACATTTTCGTTCAACTACTCCTGAAAACTTGACTACTCAGCATATTGGCTGCTGGCGGAGGGCTGGAACATACGGTCGTCAGCAGACGAAAACAGATAGGCAGGTAGACAAGCGTTCCGAACAGGTTCTGCAGGCAACGAGCCCGTAGAATAAGAAAAGTGGGCGGAACCCACTTCAGAAAAACAACTCTATCAAATCATACTCGCTCATGCCGATTGGGTACAAGTATAACAGATTGCAGGTCGGAGAGCAACTCCCGCTTTTAGGGGGGTGCATCCCAGTTCTGGGGTGGGAACAGTCTGGCGGGGAATCCATGCCGGAGGTGGCTGGAACTGTTTACCGTCTCTGTGCGAGACGCAGTGCAGGCGCCAAGCCTGGCCGTAGGGTGGAGTCCGTCAGTTGGGGAGGGTGCGAGGGCAGGCACAAGGCCGGCACATACGGGGATCTGATGGGACTGGCGG
>JAPPKT010000019.1 GCA_028819675.1 Caldilineaceae bacterium
CTGCCTTGCTGCGCGACCTGGCTGGAGAAGACCGCCGCTACCGTGAATCGGTTGGCGACACCACAGCCACCTGGCGCGCGGTTGAGGCCGGCGGTGTGGTCATCAACGAGACGATGGCCAATCGCTATCGGCTGCGGGTCGGTCAAGCCCTGCAACTGGTAACCGATGCCGGAGAGCACGAATTCTCCGTCGTCGGAATTACCTATGATTTCGACGTAAACCCCACCTTGCTGATGTCCGACAGGGTATACCGGAGTTACTGGAATGATGAGGCGGTCTCAACCATCGCTCTTTTTGTGGAACCGGGCGTCGACGTGGACGAAACAGTCAACGCGCTGCGCCGTGAGTTTGCGGGCGAGGCGGAGTTGCTGATCAGCTCGAATCGGGGCGTGCGCCGCAATGCACTGGAGGTGTTCGATCGTACTTTTGCCATAACTGTCGCTCTGCGCCTGCTGGCGACCTTCGTTGCATTCGTCGGCATTCTCAGCACGCTGATGAGTCTGCAACTTGAGCGCGCCAGGGAGATCGGCGTTTTAAGGGCCAACGGCATGACGCGGCGGCAGCTGTGGGGGCTCACGCTCCTGGAGACCGGCCTGCTCGGGACAAGCGCCGGACTGATCGCGATACCGACCGGTTTCATCCTGGCGCTGATTCTCATCTACATAATCAATCTGCGCTCATTCGGTTGGACATTGTCAATGCGTCTGCAGGCAGGGGAGTTTGGGCAAGCCTTTGCGGTTGCACTTGCGGCCGCGCTGTTGGCCGGTCTCTATCCGGCCTGGCGCATGAGCAGGACGGACCCGGCGGAGGCTCTGCGCATGGAGTGAGAGGAGTGGGTTGAGATGGGGTGTCCAGCGGAGGGCTGAGGGAAGGTCTGCTCGCTTCAGTCGAAAAGACCCAGGCTCACATATTTACTGCCGTCGTCGGGAAGGAGGGTAACGACGACGCCGTCGGCGCTGCGGGGAAGCTCCTTTGCCATCTGGACTGCAGCGGCAACGGCTGCCCCGCTACTGAAGCCGACAAACAGCCCGGCCGCACGCGCGAGGGCCTGCGTGACGTCCCATGCAGTCTCTGCGGAAACCGTCATGTGACGGTCTACCAGAGATGGAGTATAGATCCCCGGTGTGATAGCAGTCGGCAGGAATTTCAGCCCTTCAATTACAGAGAGTTCATCGTCCGGCTGCACGGCAACCAGCTGCGCCGCCGGATTCTGCTCCCGCAGGAACCGGCCTGCACCCACGAATGTCCCGGTGGTACCCAACCCGGCGACGAAGTGCGTTACACGTCCCTGCGTCTGCTGCCAAATCTCCGGGCCCGTGCCCTCGTAGTGGGCGCGCCAGTTGGCATCGTTGTTGTACTGATCGGCGTAGAAATACCTTTCCGGGTCCGACGCCACGATCTCCCGGACCAGGCGAATCGCCCCGTCTGAACCCTCAAGTGGATCCGATTCAATCAGGGTGGCGCCGTACGCCTTTACGAGGGCCTTGCGCTCACGGCTAACATTTTTTGGCATCACCAGATGGACGGGGAATCCTCGGACAGCGCCCACCAACGCGTAGGCGATAGCGGTGTTGCCGCTGCTGCTGTCGATGAGAATTTGTCCAGCGCCCAACCTGCCGTCGGCTTCGGCCTCATCTACGATCTTCAAAGCTGCGCGGGCCTTCACCGAACCCCCAGGATTCGCCCATTCTGCCTTCGCGTACAGCTGTACATGGTCCAAAACGCCGCAACTGTGGGCGAACTGGGACAGGTCCAGTAGAGGCGTATTGCCTATGTCGTCCAGCACAGAGATCGCGTTGTCTGCAGAGCGACTCTCTGTCAATATGGGTGAGAAGGTCTGGGCAATCATGGGCGGCTCGAAAGTCAAGGGATAGTGGGGAACACTATCCCCTGTCTCGATATCACTCTATGCCTTTACCAGTTCGGGCTGACCGGCGCCATTGGCCGCGACCGTCTCTGCAAAGGCCTCGGCGACGTTGTCGGTTGCATGCTCGTCGAAACTGGGCATGCCGCAAAACTGTTCATAGTCGATCAACTCGGTGACGGTCGGATTGTCACCGCAGACTGGGCAGTCTGAGTCACGGTTCACTGTAAGTGTGCGGAAGGTCATGTCGAGCGTGT
>JAPPKT010000248.1 GCA_028819675.1 Caldilineaceae bacterium
CCGCTGTGGCTGGCGCTGAGCGCGGCGATTCCCAAGGACTGGCCGGTGACGAGGGTCTATTTTGCCATTACGATCATTCTCTCCTTGATCGGCTGGACCGGGCTGGCGCGAGTGGTGCGCGGGCGCTTTCTGTCGTTGCGGGAGGAGGACTTTGTGCAGGCGGCCCGCTTCGCGGGCGCGTCGGAAGGACGCATCATCATTCGCCACATGACGCCTTCGTTTCTCAGCCATATAATCGCCTCACTGACTCTGGCCGTTCCGGCGATGATTTTGAGCGAGACCAGTCTCAGCTTTTTGGGCTTGGGCATGCGGCCGCCGGCTCTCAGTTGGGGGGTGCTGCTGCGGGAGGCGCAGAACTTGCAGGCGGTGGTGCTGGCGCCGTGGCTGCTCACCCCTGGGTTGCTGGTGGTGATTGCGGTGCTGGCCTTTAATTTTGTGGGTGACGGGCTGCGCGATGCAGCCGATCCTTATGCCCGGTAAGAGACGAGGACCGGGAAGCGGCTCAGGAGAAAGAGATTCCCAACAGGAGATAAACCAGTGAAACAGGACACAGAAGAATGACCGAGATTGTGGTTGACCCTGCCGAGATTGAGTTCTTCCAGAACAATGGCTACATTCAGTATCACGATTTCTTTTCGCCGGAGGAGATGGCCTCGTTGAGGCAGGCGCTGGACAATGCGGTCGCCAGCGAACGCGAGCGAATTCGCGGCGCCGAGATGGGGGGGCGCTTTTCCGAAGACTATGAACGCGTCTTCAATCAGATGATCAACTTATGGACCGACTATTGGCAGGCGAAAGAGATCGCGTTTGACTCGCGTTTGGGTGAGTACGCGCGCCAGTTGAGCCGCTGCCAGCACGTGCGCATCTACCACGACCACGCGATGATCAAGCCGCCGGGCCAGGAGAGCAAGCAGACGAACTGGCACCAGGACGCCCCCTACTGGCCGATGGACCCGGTCGGCGCGCTGTCGGCCTGGATCGCGGTGGACGACGTGAGCGTCGAGAACGGCTGCCTGCACTTTGTGCCCGGCACGCACAAGCACGGCAGGCTGGATCCTATCAGCCTGACCGACGAGGACGACAGCGTCGTGGACCGGTTCAAGGAGCAGGGTTATGAGGTGCCGGAGCCGGTGGCGATGCCGATGCGCGCAGGGGGCTTAACGTTTCACCATGGCTGCACCTTTCACTACGCCGGGCCCAACCGTACGGACAAGCCGCGGCGGGCCTTCGCCATCATTTACATTCCGGACTATACGCGTTTTACGGGAAGCCATGACGCGGCGGGGGCCGCGGAGGAGATGGAGGAGGGCGGCCCCTGGGAGCACGCGATTCATCCGATAATCGCCGGACGGTGACGAACAGGATGGATAGCGTGACCGTGCTCAGAACAGGTGGACCGGGAGATTTCTGCAAGGGGAGGCTTCGAGACGCACAGATCTCGCAGACCGAATCGGATCCGTGTGGAGAGGGAAAAAGTGTCTGATGCGTCTATTAGATGTCATAGTCGAAAAGCATGAAGACGGCTATGTCGCCTATGCAGTTGGCCTGAAGGGCGCTGTCGTTGGCGAGGGGGATTCTTTCGAAGAGGCAGTTGCCGACATCACATCTGCGATTCGGTTTCACATTGAGACCTTCGGAGATGAAGAACCCGAGACGGATGAATAGTTCTGGAGGCATACATGCGGGCGTGGCCGATGACCAGGCGACCTATCATTAAAGGCTCGCGGTAACGGAATGAGAGTGGCCATCTGAAGAAGAAAAGCTCGCGCACAGATTCAGCCATTCCAGTCGAATGCGTTACTCCGGCTCTCATACATCATTCAACAGAGGTAACTGCTGAGCCATGTTTCGTGTGTGTACTGTGTGCGGTCTGTCTGGGGGGAATGTACCGTCAGTATTTGTGTAGCGGGCTCTCGATTGTCATGGCGGTGAACGTTGGGGCTATGTGGGCGTTGCCTCGCCTGTCTTGCCAGCGCCGGCACGTACTCGGAATCTGCCAAGATGCGGGGGGAGGGGGGTGAAGCCCGGCCGCCGCGAGCCGACAACTTCAAATTAGCCACTCACTCGCTACGGCGCGGACAGGAGAGGGGGCGTGGGGGGGGGGGGGGGCCCCCCC
>JAPPKT010000192.1 GCA_028819675.1 Caldilineaceae bacterium
TCATCGTTATCTCCTTAAGAGTTCAATCTGTATTCAGCGCAAGGACCCGCGGCCGGGGAATTCGGACCAACCTAGCTACCATCAACCGCAGCGAAAACGAGCAGCAGGAACTGCGGCACAATCACGCGGCCGCGTTCCAGAGGTTGGCGCGAAAAGACGCTCAGGAGGCTCCAAACGCGCCCCGCACCGCTATCTTGAAAGCCGTCTTTCCGTCCAGCATGTAGCCGCTGTCGAGCGCGTCAAAGCCTTCCTGCACCCGCTCCAGGGGCAGGATGTGGCTGATCACGGATGCGAAGTCGATGCCGCCGCTCTCCATTACCGCTACCGCGCGCACGAAGTGATTGAAGTGGCTGCCGCGAACGCCTTCCAGCCGCAGATTTGGGCGCAGAAAGTGCCGGTGGGGGCTCACCGCGATCGTGCCGACGTCCACGTAGTGGCCGACCTCGACAAAGACGCCGTCCTCCTTCACCAGCTCCAGCCCTTCGGGGAAGGCCGGCAGAAAGCCGGCAGCCTCCATCACCACTTCGGCGCCGGCGCGGCCCGGCGTCATTTCCAACGCCATCTCCCTGCGCTCCTGCGCGTCGGGCACGGCCATGATGTCGATTGTCTCGTGCGCGCCGAGTTTGCGGGCAAGCTGCAGGCGGCCGGCAGGACCGCCGATGACGATCAGGCGGCCGGCGCCGCTAATTTTGGCCGCGATCAGGCACATCATTCCGATGGGGCCGGCGCCTTGCACGATGACCGTGTCGCCGACTTTGACTCCGCCTCGCAACGCGGCGTGCACGCCGATCGTAAACGGCTCGGCAAAAACGCCCACCTGCGGCGGCGCCTCCGACTTGATTATGCACGACGCCGGGTCGGACAGGTAGATATAGTCGGCGAAGCCGCCGCTGAAGGGCTCGCCGGCGCCGCCGTGGCCTGAAGCCATGACGGTGTTGCGGGGATGGAAAACGACACGGTCTCCCTCTCTGATCAACGTGCCGTTATAGTCGGTGGTCACGCCTTTGCCCAGAGCCTCGATCACGCCGACGTTTTCGTGTCCCAGCATCGTTGCCCGCTTGATCCCCTTCTGCCAGTTGTGAAGGTCGGTGCCGCAGATGCCGCCCAGCTCTTGCCGCAGCAGCACCGTGCCCGGCGCGGGGTCGGGCACGGTGTATTCGCCGACGCTGAACTCTTTGCCAACGGTGACAACTGCCTGCCCTGTCCTTGTCATTTAGGACTCCTGTGTGTTTCAGGCGCTCAGGGAGATGAGCTGCGGTTGGGCGACCCGCGTCAGCTCTTCGACCGTCAGCTGCAGCATCGTCCTGTCGTCGCCGCCGCCGGCGTAGACGAACCCGGAATCGAGGTCCGCTATCGTACTGTCCAGCAGCACCTGCACCGCAGTGCTATGTCCAAACGGAGGCACGCCGCCGGCCGGATATCCGAGCATCTGAAGCACGACATCGGGCGAGGCCAGCTTAATGCGCTTGATGCCCACGCCATGCAGGTCTGCCAGCGGGCGTTTCTCGACGCGGCGTTCGCCGTGGCTGATGACGACAAAGGGGGCCGGCGGCGCCTCCCGGTCGCCCGGTTTCTGAGCCAAAAACAGGAGCGTTTTGAGGATGCGGTCCGGCTCCACGCCGAGGGCGGCGGCGGCGGCGGGCACGGTGGGCGTATCGCCGATTTCACGCAGGAGCTGGGCTTCGATCCCGTTCTCGTCGATGAAAAGTTGCAGGTCGTCCGGTGTGCGCATGGTGTTTCCCGTCATCTTTGTAAAGCAACGACTCGATGGTTGAAATGTACCAGTACACCAGGGGATGCGCAAACGGATCAGGGCTGAATCGCCCTGTACATCTCAGATTTGGGGTGGGAACAGTCTGGCGGGAAACAGTGCCAGCGGTGGTTGGCGTTGTTTACAGTCTTTGGGCGAGACGCAGTGCAGGCGCCAGGCCTGGCCGTACGGTGGAATTCGTCAGTTGGGGAGGGTGCGAGGGCAGGAACATGGCCGGCACCTACGGGGATCTGATGGGACGGGCGCGAGGTGGTCTGGCTGAACTCCTTCGACATGGCACATGATACGAATAGAGACACCAGGTCGGCGAGGCATGTTGTAGGAGAGGGGGCGTTGGGG
>JAPPKT010000173.1 GCA_028819675.1 Caldilineaceae bacterium
CGCATGGGCACCGCGCCGCGGTTCATCGTCAACCGCGTCAAGGAAGGCCACGAGGACATCATCGAGCACATCGTGGCCACCGTGCGCGTACGCAACAGCGAAGAACCCCTCCGCTGGCGCATGCTCAACCGCCACTGCGAGGTGACGCAGGAAGCCGACGGCAGCTGGCTCGTCAGCGCCAACACACGTGTCTGGCTGGACTTCTTCCGTCGCGGGATCGGACTGCAAGCGATGCCTTATCTGCAAGTGATCGCGCCCAAAGTCTACGCCGAATTTGCTGCCGAAATCCCAAGCAGCAACGGCGCCCAGGCCCCGGAACCTGCCGCCATCCCGCCGCCCCCGTCCATGCCCTCACTCGATTTGGACACGTCCTGCCTGCGCCCGCGCGAGGAAGGCCCCCTGCGCGTGACGCTGCTGGCCTTTACCCAGCCCGGGCTCGACGACGCCGAAGCCCAACTCCACCACGGTTCGGCCACCTTCTTTTTCGAAGGGATCAGCCGCGCCTGCACACACCAACTGGTGCGCCACCGCCTGGCCAGCTTCAGTCAGGAGAGCCAGAGGTATGTGGGATTAGACAAAGGGGAATGGAGCGCCGTTGTTCCACCGGCCTTCAAGGACAACAAGGGGGCCCAGGCCAAGCTGGATGAAGCCTGGGAATTTATACAGCAACTCTACCTGGAGTTGCGGAAAATGGGCATTCGCAAAGAGGACGCCCGGTTTCTCCTGCCCAATGCAACCGAGACCCGCATCGTCACCAGCATGAACTTCGCCGCCTGGAGCCACTTCCTCTGGCTGCGCGCCGTCGACAAAGCCGCCCAGTGGGAGATTCGCCGCCTCGGCCAGCTCGTACTGGAAATGCTCTACACCGTCGCTCCCGACGTCTTCCAGGAACACTGGAACGTATACCGGGAAAAGTTCCCCGCGTCCACGTAGCCGCGCCGGGCACCATGCAATGACCCCCTGCCCGCAAGGAGCGCGCTGATCGTGTTCGAGCGCTTTCACAATCGCACCGCGCGCGTCGCCGTCGTCGGGCTCGGCTACGTGGGCCTGCCTCTGGCCGTCGCCCTGGCCGCATCCGGCTACGAAGTCGTCGGCATCGATCTGGACCCCGCCAAAATCCAGGCCGTCAATCAGGGACGCTCTTACATCGCCGACGTTGCCGACACCGACTTACTCGCCCAGGCGACCCGCCTGCGCGCGACAAGCGACTACGCCGTCCTGAGCCAGTGTGATGCGGTCTCAATCTGTCTGCCCACGCCGCTCGACCGTCAAGGGCAGCCGGACGTTTCCGCCATTCTCGCCAGCGGCCACGAGATCGCCAGTTTCCTGCATCCGGGCCTGCTCGTCGTCCTCGAGTCCACCTCCTATCCCGGCACGACAACCGACTTGCTGCTGCCCCGCCTCGAAGCCGCCGCCCAACCGCGTGGATGGCGCGTGGGCGACGATTTCCATGTCGCCTTTTCACCCGAACGCGTTGACCCCGGTCGCACCGACTGGACCATCCAGTCCACGCCCAAGATCATCGCCGGCGTGACCGAAAACTGCCTCGTCGCTGTCCAGGCCTACTATGGACCGGTCTTCGAAACGCTGGTGCCCGTCTCTTCTCCGTCCACCGCCGAGATGGCCAAACTGTTCGAAAACACCTTTCGCTTCGTCAACATCTCTTTGGTCAATGAACTACTGCTGATGTGCGACCGACTGGGGTTGGACTGCTGGGAGGTGCTCGAGGCCGCCGCGACCAAACCCTTCGGTTTCACCCGGTTCACGCCGGGCCCCGGGGTTGGCGGCCCTTGCATTCCCGTCGATCCCCATTTTCTCGCCTGGAAAATGAAGTCGATCGACGCCGAGGCCCGCTTTATCGAGCTAGCCGGCCGGATAAATGCGGAGATGCCCAGCTTTTGGGTGCAGAAGGTGCAGGATGCCCTCAACGACGCCGGCAAAGCCCTCAGAGGCAGCCGCGTCCTTGTGCTGGGCGCGGCCTACAAGCCCGACGTCGCCGATGCGCGCGAGTCACCGGTCGTCGATATCCTGCAACGCCTCCTGCACAAGGGCGCGCAGGCCAGATATCACGACCCGTATATCCTGTCTTTGGCGGAAATGG
>JAPPKT010000475.1 GCA_028819675.1 Caldilineaceae bacterium
CAACCGTCTCTGGCCTATCGCCGACCATCCCGAGCGCCGCCTCTTCTACGACGGTTGGGAAGCCTACAACGAACCGGTGGCCGGAAACCTGGACGAATTCAAACGCCTGACCGAGTTCGAAGTCGAACGGACTCGGCTCCTCGCCCAGGGAGGTCTCCGTAGCGTAATCGGCAACTTCGGCACCGGCCAGCCGGCTCCCGAAATGTGGGAGCATTTCCTGCCCGCTGTCGCCGAAGCACAGGCCCACGATGGTTGGCTGGGATTGCACGAGTATTCCGCCCCAACCATCTACTATGCCAGTACACGTGACGGCCAGGGCCGATACCCGGGCGTGGCGTCGCATGACACCGGCTGGCTGACACTCCGCTACCGCCAGCTCTACAATCAGGTTCTCAAGCCCGCCGGCCGCGCAATTCCGCTGGTCATGACCGAACTGGGCGTAGATGGCCTCGTCACCAATCGTCCAGGCCCGCAAGACGCCAAAGGCTGGCAGCACTTCCAGGAATACTGGGCACAGCACGGCTTCGGTTCCTGGGGACCGGGTGCATACGTGGAGCAGCTTGTCTGGTATGATCAGGCAATGCAACAGGACGCCTATGTGATAGGCGGCTGTATCTTCGCCTTGGCTGCCAGCCCCGGCTGGGAATCTTATGAGATCGGCGGGCACGTGGAGTCGGTGCTGCACCAGTACCTGAGCGTCCATCCGCAGCGCTAGCCGCTTCGGCTCTCCTCAGATCCGGCGGGCCCGCTCCAGACAACCGCCGACTGAGACTCGCAACCTAACGACCATCTTCCGTTACGGTGAACTCTCTGAGCGAAATCCATCGCGGTCTGGCCCAAACCGGCATCTATTTCTTTATTGCGCTGGGCGTGTGGGCCATCTGGCTCCGCATTCGCTCCCGCCCGCTCGACGGCAGCTGGTACGGCGCCGCAGTAATCGGTGAACTGCTCATGATCGTGGAGTTTATCCTGGGGTGGGTGCTTTACGGTCAGGGGCTGAGCGGAAACCTGTCTCGCGCCTTTGTACACATTCTCTACGCTACCGTAGCTGTCATCACCCTGCCGGCAGCCTATCTCTATCTGAGCCGCCTGCAGGATGAAAACGTAAAGACAATTCTTTTCGCAATCGTCTGCTTCTTTCTGATGGAGGTCGTCATTCGCGCCCGTGTCGTAGCGCTGTTATAATCTGCTCCCAGAGCCAGTCCTGTCCGACACCTTGGCCCTGGCTGTGTTCAACAGCATTACAGAGCCGGCCTGAACGCCAAGCGCAATCTTCAATACAGTCATCGAGACACCATCGCCAAGACCATGTCCCGTTCCGTGCTGGTACTGAATGCAACCTTCGAGCCCTTGAGTCTCGTCTCTGTGCGGCGGGCAGTCGTTCTGCTGCTGCGCGACAAAGCCGAGTTGGTCGAGGCGACCGAACGCATGCTGCACAGCGCCAACCAGGCCCTGCCCGAGCCGCTGGTGATTCGTCTTGTCCGTTACGTCCGACTGCCCCATCGCTCCGTCCCGCCCACCCGCAGCGCCGTAATCCTCAGAGACGCTTACACCTGCCAGTACTGCGGCGATACCCCGGGCAAACACGCACTGACCGTGGATCATGTGATCCCCCGCTGTCGCGGCGGCGATCACAGCTGGACCAATCTGGCGACCGCCTGCAAACGCTGCAACTGCAAAAAGGGTGGCATGAGCCCCCGCGAAGCCGGCATGAAGCTGATCCGGCGTCCGTTTGAACCTACCTATGTCGCCCTCGTCCTCCTGAGCAACCCGACCGCCGCTTCCCGCTGGGAAACGATGATGGGCGCCGCATTCTAGCCCCGTTCAATCGCCGCGCCGGCCTGCCCCGACAACCGGAAACCACCCTCCAGAGACCTCCATGAACAGGCCCCAACAGGAAAAATTGGACGCCGTAATCCGGCGCATTCACGATCTGAACGAGCAGTCTCTCCTGCAGCTCTCACAATACGTGGGCTACCTCAAATGGCAGGAGGAGCTCTGGCAAAGCCTCTTGGAAGAAGAAGGCACAGACGAAACCGGTCTTTCCCTCGTTTGGAAATGCGACCTGTTGGAGCTCTTCCCCAATTCCCGCCACAGCG
>JAPPKT010000453.1 GCA_028819675.1 Caldilineaceae bacterium
GGGGGGGGGGGGGGGGGGGCCCCCCCCCCCCCCAAAAGGGGGGGCCCCACTCGCCCCGACCGCCCAAAACTGCAGGGGCTAGGAGACAGGGGTTAGGGGTCAGAGACGGCGCTTATGCTGGCGGAAACTGGATTGGGAACAGACCATGGCTTGTGTGCCTCCAGAGGTATACGAAAGTTCGCCCAAATATTGGGATGCACCCGTGAGATTTTTGCTCTTTGACCTTGATTCATCAATATGCTATAAAAGTCGGTGAGAAGCAGGCAGTGTTGGTAACAGGGTGCGACCTATAATCGGGGTAAGTTGCATGACGAACCGCCGAGCAGCATTCTTGAAAGCAACAACTTGCTGACTCCAGACCTCGCCCCATTTCCGGTCGACACCGCAGGACAACCAAGCGAAACACTGCCACCCCGGTCGCCTTCAGCATGAGAAAATCGGCATTCAGGCATACCGATTCTGCGCGGCGTACCTGAGACCAACATGTGCGCTTGGGATAGAGGGCAAGGAGGCGTTCCCCGTTTGAAGCCGGAAGTTGTCAGTGTCGTTCAACAATTCAGGACCAACGAGGGCGGTAGCCATGAGCAATGTACCGATGACGAGGCCCGAAGAGATGCTGGCTTTCCACGATGGCAAGTTCCCGGGGAACGCCTTTGTGGGCCTTGAGGGCGGCCGCGTCCTCTTCAGCAACGGCACCCACTTTTCCGTCAGCGCCGACGGCGGCGTCACCTGGAGCGAGCCCTACCCGGGGCTGGACGAGAACGGCGACCCGCTCACGCTCAGGAACTGTTCGATGGTAAACCTCTCCGGCGGCGCCATCGGCATGGCGACAAAGCGCACTCGACCGGGCACCACCCGCCTGTACGAGTCGCAGATGGTCTTCAGGCGCTCGGAGGATGAAGGCAGGACATGGTCCGCCCTCACCCTGATGAACCACTGGATGCTGGCCGCGCACGCTCTCAACGACACCATGATCCGCACCCAGTCCGGCCGCATCCTCCTGCCGGTCTATTTCGGCATCGGCCAGGGCGGCTTTCACCAGGAGGGGGCGCCGTTCCCGGGCGGATACGTCGACGGCGTCTTCGTTTCGACAAGCGCGCACTTCTACGATCCCCACTTTACCGCCAGCTATGTCATCTACAGCGACGACGAAGGCGAGACCTGGCAGAAGAACAGCGACGGCGAGCTGCTTATCATCATGGAGTACGGCGGGCGCTGGGAACTGACCAACGAGCCGACCCTCGTGGAGTACGCGCCCGGCAAACTGCTCATGATCCTGCGCACGCGGCTGGGACGCATGTACCAGGCCTGGTCGGAGGACGACGGCGACACCTGGACCCGCCCCGAACCGACGCAGCTGGCGGGCACGCAGGCCCCGGCCCAGATCCGCCAGTTCCCCGGCACGGGGCACCTGCTCGTCGTCTGGACGCAGCAGAGCGAGCAGGAAATCAAGCAGGGCCTGATCCGCACTCGGCTGTCGACCGCGATCAGCCGCAATCAGGGCAGAATCTGGGAACATTTCCAGAATCTGGAATCCCTGCACGAAGAGACTCACGTCGAACCAGGCCCTCTCTACACGGTTCGTCCCGAGGGGGCTTACGGTGCGCCGGGAGGCGGCGTCGAATGCGACGTCGACTCCGTAAAACCGTTGCCGGAGGGATATGGCATGTGGTCCTACCCGGCAGTGCATGTCGCTGAAGACCGGGTCCTGATCCAGTACAACCACTTCCCGTTCGACTTGGCGGGCCACCGTCACCGCGGCCACCATCTGAAGGTTCTTCCTTCGTCATGGTTCTACGGTGGCGAGGACCCCACGAGCGAGAATCCGACTTTGTCTCGCATTGAGGGGCACGTAAGGGGGGAGTTGTAACACGCAAGAGGTAAGCTGCCCACCGCCTAGCCGGCGATTGGCTTACCAACAGATCATAGGGGGAATTCCGACATGGCACAGGAAGTAGAGCTGGGAGGGCTGCGATTCACCGCAGGGACGCCGCGCATTGTAGCAGAAGGCCTCGGATTCTGCTGGTATCCCAGCATCCGCCGGTTCCCCACCGGCGAGTTGCTCGTCTCCTACAGCAAGAACCCCGATTCGG
>JAPPKT010000287.1 GCA_028819675.1 Caldilineaceae bacterium
TTCCGGCGGCTTGGATACGAGCGTGATCGTTCCGTGGCTGAGGAACAACTACGATTGCGAGGTCGTTTGTTTCTGCGCCAACCTGGGCCAGGAAGAGGAGTTGGACGGGTTGGAAGAGAAGGCCATTGCATCGGGCGCGACCCGGTGCTACGTTGAGGATTTGCGGGCCGAGTTCCTCACGGACTACGTCTTTCCAACGATGCAGGCGGGCGCTATCTACGAGCGGGACTATCTGCTGGGGACATCGTTTGCGCGGCCGCTGATTGCTAAGCGGCTGGTGGAGATCGCGCAGCTGGAGGGCGCGGACGCGGTGTCGCACGGGGCGACCGGCAAGGGCAATGACCAGGTGCGGTTTGAGCTGACGGTGATGGCTTTGAATCCGAAGCTGAAGATCATCGCGCCGTGGCGGGAGTGGGATATTCGCGGCCGCTCGGATGCGCTGGACTATGCGGAGGAACACAATGTGCCGGTGAAAGCGTCGGCGGACCGCATCTACAGCCAGGACCGCAATTTGTGGCATTTGAGCAACGAGGGCGGGCCGCTGGAAGATCCGTGGACGGAGCCGCCGGCGGATATGTTCGAGTGGACGCGTTCGCCGGAGGAGGCGCCCGATGAGCCCGGGTATGTGGAAGTATATTTCCGGCGCGGCGTTCCGGAACGGGTAAACGGGGTGGCGATGGGGCCGGTCGAGCTGGTGCAACGGCTGAACGAGATCGGTTGCGAGCATGGCATCGGACGGGTGGACCTGGTGGAGAACAGGCTGGTTGGGATGAAGAGCCGGGGCGTATACGAGACGCCGGGCGGGACGATCCTATACAAGGCTCATGCGGCGCTGGAACAGCTTTGCCTGGACAAGGATACGCTGCACTGGAAGCAGCAGGTGGGTCTGCGCTACGCCGACCTGGTGTACAACGGGCAGTGGTTCACGCCATTGCGCAGTGCGCTGGACGCGTTTGTGCAGGAGACGGAGAAGTCGATCAGCGGGACGGTGCGCTTGAAGCTGTACAAGGGCAACGCGATGCTGGTCGGTCGCAGGTCGCCGCACAGTCTGTACCGGGAAGATTACGTTACTTTTGACGAGGATGATGTCTACAACCAGGCTGACGCGGAGGGCTTTATCCGGCTGTTTGGTCTGCCGTTGAAGGTGGAGGCGTTGCTGCGAGAGGAGCATCCGGCCGACTCGATGCCGCCCATGCCGGACGGGGCGGCGGCGGAAGGTGACTGGATAAAGAGAGATTGAGAACTTCAGTAGTCAGTAGTCAGTTGGGCAGATATTCCTGGCATTGGGCAGGGGGCCAGAGCAGGCGGTTGATCGGGCAGGCCGTGCCTGATGCTTTCAGATTACATGGAGAAGACTATGTCTGAGAAAGAACATGCTTTTGCGGGTCCTGCGGCGGCGGCGATACCGGTGAAGGGTTTTGATGCGGCAGGGATACATTGCGGGGTGAAACCGACTGGGGCGTTGGATTTGGCGCTGATTGCAAGTCCTACGGTCTGTCGCTCGGCGGCTGTGTTTACGCAGAATGCGTTTCCGGCGGCGCCGGTGTTGTATGACCGGGAGCTGCTGCGGATGAATCCGGAGGGGACGCATGGGGTGGTGATCAACAGCGGGAACGCAAATGCCTGCACGAGCGCGGAAGGGAACGCCAATGCGCGGCGCATGGCCGAGGCGGCGGAGAAGAGCCTTGGAAGCACGGACAATACGGCGTTCGTGATGAGCACCGGCGTTATCGGTGTGCAGTTGCCGATTGGGGTGATTGAAGCCGGGATTCCTGAGGTGGCAGCCAAGCTGCGTCCTGATGGTTGGGAGGAGGCGGCGGAGGCGATCATGACGACGGACGTCTTTCCCAAGTGGGCATCGGGCCAGGCGGAGGTCGGGGGACAGACTGTAACTGTTACCGGCGTCGGCAAAGGCGCGGGGATGATTCACCCGAACATGGCGACGATGCTGGCGACGCTGGCGACGGATGCAGCGATTGCGCAGCCGTTGCTGCAGGAGGCGCTGGCTGCGGCAGTGAGCCACAGCTTCAACCGTATCAGCATTGACGGCGATACGAGTACCAATGACACTGTGCTGGTGCTGGCGAA
>JAPPKT010000271.1 GCA_028819675.1 Caldilineaceae bacterium
AAACGCGACCGCCGTAGAGGATGCGGGTGAGCATGTCGCGGCCGGTGAGGTCGGTACCGAGCCAGTGGTCAACACTGGGGGGTTTGCGGATGGCCTGGACGTCGATCTCGTGCGGTTCCCAGGGCGTCAACCAAGGAGCCAGAATTGCTGACACGGTTACTACCAGCATAAATATGACGCCGCCGACAGCGCCGGGATTCTGCAAGAAGAGCCGAAAGTTCTGGGCGGCCAGCGACGGCCTATCGATGGTGAGGGCCTGGGCCGAATCCGAGGCGTTTTCGTTTTGCGCGCTCATGCTGGCAGTTTACTCCGAAAAATTGGCACTACGAATAGGTAACGCGCGGATCGACCCAGCAGTAGCAGATGTCCACGATCAGGTTGCTGAGGATAACGAGAACGGCGGTGACGGTGATGGTGGCGATCATGATGGAAAAGTCTTTGGCCTCGGCTGCTTTGGCGGTCCACATGCCGACGCCGGGGTAGTTGAAGACGATCTCGAAGAAGGCGGAGCCGCCGATGACGAAGGGGATGCTGCGGCCGACGATGGTGAGGATGGGCAGGAGGGCATTGCGGAAGATGTGGCGGCTGCGGACGATGCGCTCCTTGAGGCCTTTGGCGCGGGCGACAGTGACGTAGTCGGCGCGCATTGTTTCGAGAACGCTGGTGCGAGTCCAGCGGATGAGGCCGGCCGAGCCGCTGATCCCCATAGCCATAACGGGCAGGATCAGATAGTAGACGCGGTCCCAGAAGTCGCCTCCGGTGCGGGCGTTGTACATGCCGCCGGCGGGGAACCAGCCCAGCCTTATGGCAAAGATGATGATGACCCAGGTGGCGAGGAGAAATCCGGGCACACTGATGAGGATGTAGGTGATGAAGGAGACGATGTTGTCGAAGGCGGAGTACTGGTAGAGAGCAGAGAGCGAGCCGGCGACGACGCCGATGCCGACGCTGAGCAGCGTGGCGAGGACTGTGAGGCGGATGGTGACGCGGACGCGGACTGCCAGTTCGGGGCCGATCAGTTCGGCGGTGCGCATGGCGCGGCCGAAGTCTCCTTGGACTACCCTGCCGAGCCAGCGGAAGTATTGGATATGAATGGGGTCGTTGAGACCGAGTCTTTCGTGGAGGTAGTCCCGATTGCTGGTGCCTTCATCTTCCCCACGCCCTTTGTAGGCCTCCTGGACGCCCAACTGATCCCGCACTTGCTGGGGTGTCATTCCCTGTGTTTCGGCCGTGACGAACATGAAGAGTGTGGGGTCGCCGGGCGCGAGGCGCATGAGGGCGAAGTTGATGTAGGTGATGACGATCAGCATGGGGAAGGCGACGAGGATGCGGCGGATGATGTATTGGGTCAAGATGCGATCCTTTACTTATCCACTAAGGGCCACAAGGGGCCGCTGTTAACGCCTTTTCTTTCCGCGAAGGGACGCGAAGGGGCGCGAAGAACACCCTTTTTCCACGAAGGGCCGCTAAGGACCACGAAGAACACCTTTTTTCCACGAAGGGCCATAAAGGGCCGCGAAAAGCATCTTTTTCTTTCCACGAAGGCCCACGAAAAACACAGTTGTTGTTGATCGGCGAGCGGGCGGCCGTCGTTTCTTTTCGCTGGACGGTCTTGCCTTTTTCTCAACTGGAGTAGGGCACAAAGAGGAGGGAGGAACCGTTCTCCCTCCTCTTTGCTGTCTGTTTTCGGACTAGCTCCTATTCGATCCAGTACCAGCTGACTACGCCTTTTTCACCGGAGGTGCCGAGCCAGTTGAAGGCTTCTTCGGGGATGAAGCCGCCGAGGTCGTCGGTCATCACGTAGAATTCGGCGATCTGGGTGACACCCCAGATTGGGCCGTCTTCGAAGTAGATTTCCATCAAGGCCTGGGTGGCGCGTGTTTTCTCGTCGGGGTCGGTGGTGCCCATGGCGACGTTACACATGTTTCTGAATTCGTCGTTGCACCAGTGGAAGCTGGCGGGCCAGTAGTCCTCATCGCAGCTGCCGACCCAGTATTCGCAGTTGCGCAGGGTGTTGGAGACCCAGCCGCCGATCATGCTGATGTCATAGTCGCCGCTGGCGCTGCGCTCCTGTTGGAGTTCCC
>JAPPKT010000465.1 GCA_028819675.1 Caldilineaceae bacterium
CGGCTCTGGACGCGGCGGTCTCGGCGGCCGGATTCGACAGCCGCATCGTGGTCGGTTCCTGGTACGGGACCAAGGCGGCCGCGCTCCAACTGGGGGGCTCCTTTCACCGCAACCGCGTGCGCCTGATCAGCAGCCAGGTGAGTACGATTGCGCCGCATCTGCGCGGCCGCTGGACGAAGGCCCGCCGCATGGAGAGCGCGTGGCAACTGCTGGCGAAGCTGCCGGCGGAGGAGTTGATCTCGCACCGGTTCCCGCTGGAGCAGGCGGCTGCGGCATACCGTCTCATCGACAGCTGTCCGGAGCAGACTCTGCAGGTCATTCTGGATTACAGTTTTTAGTGGTTAGTTTCTAGTTTTTAGTGGTGGTGGTCGCGCTTTTGAAGATTGACCACAATAGACCAGGACCTCATACGGAGGGGTGGATTCGATGTACAAATTGGCAGTTCAGCGGGATTTTGTCGGCCAGCATTTCCTCATCGGCGGCGATTGGGGGCCGGAAAACGAGTGGCATTCGCATCACTACCGGCTGGAGTTCCAGTTGGAGGGCGCGGAGTTGAATGAACACGGCTACCTGGTGGATATCGTGCACGTGGAAGAGCTGCTGGAAGAGTTGGCGGCCCGTTACCGCGATAAGACGCTCAATGACCTGCCGGAATTTGACGGCCTCAATCCGAGTATCGAGCATTTCTGCCGCATCGTCGCCATCAGCTTTTCCGAGGAGCTGAACGCGGACAATATCAGTGCGGTCACCGCCCGCATCTGGGAAAACGAAATCGCCTGGGCCTCTTACCGGGTGGAGCGCAACGGCGGCTACTGACCGCCAGCCAACGCAGTTCATGCGCATCGGCCTGCTCATCTACGGCTCCCTGGACACTCTTTCGGGCGGCTATCTTTACGACCGCAAGCTGGTCGAGCATCTGCGCCAGGCCGGCGATTCCGTCGAGATCGTGTCGATTCCCTGGCGCAGCTACCCGGCGCATCTGGCCGACAACCTCTCGTTGCGCCTGTACCGGCGCCTGCGCGACCTCCCCGTGGACATTCTGTTGCAGGACGAGTTGAACCATCCGTCGCTGGCGCTGGTGAACCGGAGGCTGCGGCGGCGTCAACTCCGCTATCCGTTGATCAGCATCGTGCACCATCTGCGCAGCAGCGAGCAGCACCCGCGCCGGTTGCTGCCCCTGTACCGCGCGGTGGAGCGCTCCTATCTGCGTACGGTGGACGGCTTTATCTTCAACAGCCGGACGACCCGGCAGGCGGTGGGTGGACTGCGAGGAGAGAGTGAAGAGGAGAGAGGAGAGAGAGGAAACCTCGCTCTGCTGGGCGGCGTGATCGCTTACCCGGCTGCGGATCATCTGGCGGCGCCGGACGGGGGCATGGTGGAAGAGATGATTAGCGCCAGAGGGAACGATGCTGGTCCGCTGCGCATCCTTTTCGTCGGCAATCTGATCGCGCGCAAGGGGTTGCACCATTTGATCACTGCGCTGTCCCGACTGCCGCAAGCCGGCTGGCTGCTGGACGTCGTCGGCGACGATGAAGTCGACAGCGGTTACACCGCCGCACTGCGCAGGCAGATCGGCGCGGCCGGCCTGGAGAACAGAATCCGCCTGCACGGGCGCGTGTCGGACGAGGCGTTGGCGCAGCGGTATCGCGCCGCGCACCTGCTGGCGGTGCTGTCTTATGAGGGGTTCGGGATCGTGTATCTGGAGGCGATGGCATTCGGGCTGCCGGTGCTGGCCAGCGTTCACGGGGGCGCCGGTGAAATCGTTGATTCCGGCGTCAACGGTTTTCTGGTCGAGCCGGCGGACGCGGACGGTATCGCTGCGCACCTGTCTGCCTTGGCCGGGGACAGGGAGCGGTTGGCTATCCTGGGTCGAAACGCCCGGCGGCGCTTTGCTTCCCACCCGCGCTGGGCCGACGCGGCGGCGGCGATTCGGGCCTACCTGGAAACTTGTGTTCAGTGACCACCGGCACCTGAAATGACAGACGCTTTCGACTTCACCCGCTATCTGGCCTCCAAGCGCAGCGTAGACGACCGCGCGCTCAACCGGCATGTCTGGCAGACGCTGGCGGATGCAGTGGCTGGCG
>JAPPKT010000467.1 GCA_028819675.1 Caldilineaceae bacterium
CCCGCACAAGGGAGGGCCGAATAGGCCCGACCGCCCAGAAATGCAGTGGTCAGTGATCAGTGGTCAGTGATCAGTTACCACGCCGAATTGTTTGGAGTGGGTGCAGAGAGGAGAGAGACTTATTGGCTCTCATTGTTCATGGTCGTGAACTGATGGTGGCTGAATGGTCAAGTTCTGTTTGATTGCAGTGGCGAAAGTCGGATTCTGTGGGGAGACGATTGGCAGCTTCTATTCGAAAGGACTGACGGCCGATGACCGGGAACACGCTTGAACAGCAGCTGGTGAATTGTATCGGTGCCTTTCAGGACGGATCGCTTAGTGAAGAGATGCTGCGTGAGGCGCTGGAAACAGCCCGCAGCGACAACGGAAAGTGCCAGGACATTCTCTACTTGCAAGCAATCAGTACTTCACTTGCCAGTCAGGTGCAAGGTATGTTGATGATGGAGAATGGCGAAATTGCTGACGAGATCGCGGACCCAGAGGAGTGGCCGTACCAGACTGTGCTGGAGGCAGTTCGAGACGGGTGGCGGGTCGTTCAGTTTCCGAACCTGGCCTTGTTATTGGATGAAACAAGGACGTATGGACTTGGTTGTGAGTTTATCCTTGAGCGCTAACCAGTGACTCTGCAAAGTGAAGGGGCTGCCAAAAGTGAGCGTACAAGAGGCAATTGATCATCTGGACCTGTTTGGGTATTGCGTGTTGGAGGAGGCGATCCCGGCGGAACTGGCAGAGAGTATTACGGAGAAGCTGTTTGCATTGCACGAGGACCCCGGTAACCGCATCTACTTTCAGGATCCCAACGATGATCTGTACCAGACGCTGTTCGGCCTCCTGAATCTGGACAGTTCGAGCTGGACATGCGCGGCCCATCCGGACGTGCTGGCTGTGGTCAGACATTTCCTCGGGGAGGATATTCGACTGGCGGAGGCGTGTTCGAAATGGGTCAAGCCGGGGGCTCCTGCCGGGGGCGTGCACACGGACTCGGCGCAGGACTTGCCGGAGCTTCTGCCGGACACGCCGTGGATGATCAACTCGATCTGGATGATGACCGACTTCACTGAAGAGATCGGAGCCACGCGCATCATGCCTACCAGCCACCGATTGCGAAAGCGACCGCCGCGCGGGATGAAGGCAGACGACAGGCGGCTTCTGCCGATCACTGGACGCCGCGGCTCGGTGTTTCTGTGGCATGGCGGGGTCTGGCATGCCAACGGCGCCAACACGACAGTGGACCAGCACAGAATGGCCCTGAATATCGCCTACTACCCACCGTGGTGGAACCTGGCGCGGGAGGGCGGTCATCAGCCGATCTGGCCGGAGACGTTTGAGCGCATGCCCCCTGAGCTGCAGAGGCTCACTCGCAACAGGGTAGCAAGGGAGCGGGAAGAGATTTACGAACGGCGATGAAATGTCCCATCGGCTGAGAATCAATCGAAGAATGCTTTGGACCGGTTTGCGTCAAAAGGTGCCTGGTTGAAAAGCGTCAGAGTCATATGAAGGCGTGCAATCCGCATTGATGCAAGGAGATAAGCGATCATGAGAACCCACTCTTGCCGGCCTGGGCTGAAGGACACTGAAGTTCTGGAATTCTGCAAACGGGGCTTTCTGGTATTGGAAGGCGTGGTGCCAGACGACACCAACCGACGCACAGTCGAGTATCTGGACAGGTACCCGTCGCATGAACCGTCGGAGATACTGCATGAGGACTGGTTTGTCGACAATGTGATTCTGAACGAACAGGCTGCGGGGGCAGTCCGATGCCTGTTGGGACAGAACTTTGGGTTGCCGATTATTATGAGCAACCACCGCGTAGAGTGCCCGTCGCCGGCCCAGGGTTGGCACCGGGATGGCAACTCCAAACATGGTCCAGCTCTGAACTATCTCCAGGTCTTCTACTATCCCGAGGACTGTCCGATTGAGCTAGGACCCACGGAGCTGCTGCCCGGGTCCCATTTTCTTTTTTCATTGTCAAAGAGGATGGGTCACTACGGCGGCATTCGCGGTGCGTACCGGGCGGCTGCACCAGCTGGAACGATCTTCCTGACCGTCTATTCGATTTGGCATCGTCGTTCCGTTGCCAGCGGTACGGGGGTGCGCAATTTGCTGAAGTACAACTACTGGCGCACGGAGGCACCCCACAGGGACTGGATCCGAGAACCTGACTTCGACATTGCCACTGCGAACTACAAGCTGGAAGACCCCACGTATCGAGAGCAATTTCGCGACTGCAACGATGCTGCCGAGATGTTTTTCTGGCTGCACGGCCGGTCGGACTCATTCGCGCTGGCAGGGGGCCAGGGCTGGCCGCTCAACGAGAACGTCGGCAAATACTTGGACAGTCCCTATGGTGTTCCCGAGTCACATTAGTCTGCCTCCCGTCATTTGACGGAGCCTCTTGAACATGGCTGTTTTCCAGGCTTCGAGTTGGGCCAAAAGATTTGGAGAGCTGCAGGAAACCGATAATGGCTCGAATGCGCTGCGCTGAGGCGTTAGTCAGAGCGCTGGAACTGGAAGGGGTCAGGCACGTTTTTGGGCACCCCGGACACGGCAACACCAACATTCTGGACGCGATATACGACTCATCGCAGATAGAGTTCAAGTTGACGCGCCATGAACAGGCGGCTGCGCATATCGCTGACGGGTATGCGCGCATCTCCGGCGAAATCGGTGTCTGCTGCGCTTCGGTGGGACCGGGGCCGGCGAATATGGTGATGGGCCTGGCATCGGCTGCGGCCGCTTCGAGCCCGGTCGTGGCCATTTTTGGGGGTGTGATCTCGCGTTGGGTGGGGCGAGGTCAGTTGCAGGAGACGAGCCCGTTCTACGGTCTGCCGGACCAGAGTTTTGTGCAGGTCTTGCAGTCGGTGGTAAAGAAGGTATGGCAGGTGCAGCATCCGGACCTGATTCCTGAGGTCGTGCGCAAGGCGTTTGGGCTGGCGCGGGCTGGCAACCCCGGCCCGGTCGCAATTGAAATCCCCTGGGACATGCAGGCAGAATTCCACGACTTTGACGAGATTCCTGATCCCAAGCAGTTTGGTTACGCCGGAAGGGTGCGCGCGGATGCGACGGCGATTGCACAGGCGGCAGAGGCGCTGCATCAGGCGACCCATCCGATAATCGCGGCGGGTTACGGAGCGGTTCTCTCCGACGCCGGGCCCGAAATCAAGAAGCTCGCCGAACTGCTGGGCGCGCCAGTAGCTACTTCCTATGCCGCCAAAGGGATTTTGGCCGAAGACCATTCGCAGAGCGTAGGAAGCCTGGGCTGGCTCGGCCATCCGAGCGCGCACGAGTACATCAGGGAATACGCGGATGTTGTGCTGGCAGTCGGTTTCAGTTTTTCGGATCTGTCGACGTGCTGGTGGACGGAGGGCATGCCTTTCGTCGAGCAGAATCGCTTTGTCCAGATCGATATAGACGCCAACCAGATCGGACGAATCTATCCTGTGGAGGTTGGACTGCTTGGCGATGCAAAGGCCACTCTACACGAAATAGTTGAAGCGTTGTCGGCTATGGAGGCCCCCCAATACAGGGAGGCGAACCAGGAGCTTACAGAGAAAGTCAAGTCCGTTTTTTGCATGGATATTCCCGACGAAGGGAGCGGCGCCACGGGCATGGAGCCGCTGCGGGTGGTCGAGGAACTGCGACGGGTCCTGCCGAGAGACATTCTTTTTTCGCTGGATACCGGCGACCACAACCACTATTTCGGCGCGTTCTTTCCCATCTATTCGCCGCGCCGGTTGCTCTACCCCGGAGGATGGACGCCGATGGGGTTCGGCCCTACTTCCATAATTGGGGGCAAGCTGGCACGGCCTGAGCTGCCGGCCGTCTGCGTGACGGGTGACGGGGGCTTTCTGATGGTGTGCCAGGAGGTGATCACGGCAGTCGAGTGGGGGCTTCCGGTCGTGTGGATCGTGTTCAACAACCAGGCGCTTGGCGCCATTCGCGGCGGTCAGCAGGGCAGCTACGATGGACGGGTTATCGGCACTGAGTTTTGCGAGAATGCGGACTACGCGGCACTGGCCAAGTCGCTGAAGGCCGAGGGGTTGACGGTCAACAGGTACTGCGAGATCGAAGATGCGATGAGCTACGCCCTGGCGTGCGGCAGGCCGTGCGTCATTGATATGGAAATTGCGCGAGACCCGGTGCCTCCGCCGATCGCGGGGATGTGGTTCGAGCCGGAGCGGGATGAGATTCCACCCAGACCGCGGCGTTGAGGTTGGGGGCGACTTTTCCGGAATCGCTGGCGGCAGAGAGAACGGGAATCACATATAGAAGTTCGATGGCGGGCCGTAAGGGCCCGTTTTCACGAGACAGAAGGGAAGAGACGATGAGATTGGGCAGCGGCCAATTTGTCTATGAAGAGGTTGATGGCTGGGGTGAAGTTCCTGACGGTTGGAAGATCGGTGAGGCGCCGGGCGTGGCGGTGGACTCAAAGGACAGGGTATATATCTTCTGTCGGAGCGAGCACCCAATCATTGTGTTCGACCGAGACGGCCGGTTTTTGCGTGCGTGGGGCGAAGGGATGATCAAGCGGGCGCACGATATTATCGTCGGTCCGGATGATTCGATCTATTGCGTCGACGACTGGGGCCATGCTGTACACAAGTTTACCCCTGAGGGTGAGCTCCTCATGTCGATGGAGACGGCGGACAATCCGGCTGATACCGGGTACGTCTGGGATGTTCAGAAGGAGGTGCTGCGCGCGGGCCCGCCATTCAACTACCCTACCGGGATAGCACTTTCTCCGGATGGCGAACTCTACGTTTCGGATGGCTATGGAAACGCTCGCGTACACAAGTTCACGGCGGCGGGTGAATTGCTGTTTTCCTGGGGTGAGCCGGGAACCGGCGCCGGACAGTTCGTTACGCCGCACAATGTGTGCGTGGACAGAGACGGCACTGTTTATGTAGCCGACCGGCAGAACCGGCGAATGCAGCTCTTCGACTCGCAAGGCGAGTTCATTGGACAGTGGGACGATGTCTGGTGGCCCTGCGACATGTGCATAGACGGGGAAGGTAACATGTATCTGGCAGAGGTGGGCGGCATTTTCATGGGGGAAACGAAGGTACCCGTCCCCGAGAATCCGCCGGCCCGTATCACGGTGCGAGATCTGAGCGGCAAGATCCTGAGCGAGTGGGGGATAGAGGATCCTTACGGCTCCGGTCGCTATTTCAGCCCGCACAACATTGCGTTCGATTCGCGGGGTGATCTGTACGTGGGGGAGGTTGCGTTTTCGTACCCGGACGGGACGACTCCGAAGGACTGGCGCGTGTTGAGGAAGTACGTGAGGAGGACGACAGAATGATGGATCACGAAGTGCTCTCGATTCACGGCAAGCCGTTGGACACAGATCCCGACAGTTTCGGCGAGTTGCGCTCTTCTGCGGACGCTGTTGATGACTTCGACGCACTGCGGGCCAGATTTGAGGCGGACGGATACCTTTATTTGCCGCGACTGCTTGACGTGGACACGTTAACGGCGGCGCGGGTGACGATGTTGGAAGCCCTGGCTGCTCTGGACTTCATCGACACGGAATACCCGCTGCGGGATGGTGTGGCGAAGCGAGAATGCAATGTTTCAGCGAGGGAGATGGTGGGGCTTTCCAAGAACAACGAACCGTTGCGGCAGGTGCTGTTTTCAGGGCCGATGATGGCCTTTTATGAGAAGTTCCTGGGCGGGCCGGTTCGACCGCTCGACTTCACGTGGTGCCGCGTCAAGTCGTCCGGCACGGAGACGGCAACCAATCCTCACTATGACATCGTTTTCATGGGGCGCGGGACGAAGAGTCTTTACACCAGTTGGACGCCGCTAGGCGACACGCCGCGCGCGATGGGGGGTCTGATGGTCCTGGAGGGTTCTCACCGGCTGGAAGAGATCAAAGCGACCTACGGCCAGTCGGATGTCGACGTCTACTGCACTAACGAGCCGGATTTACACGAGTCAGAGACGGGACAGAAGCGCTGGCAGGGGTCTGGCATGGGTACTTTCGCCAGCGATGCCATCGCGTTGCGGGAGAGGCTGAATGGTCGATGGCTAACAACCGACTATGAGCTAGGCGATCTCCTGGTATTCAGTATGTACACGATGCACGCGAGCATGGACAACCTGACAGACAGGTTGCGGCTCTCGACGGATACGCGTTATCAGCTTGCTTCGGAACCTGTAGACGAGCGTTGGATTGGCGACAATCCGATTGCCCACGGGCCTGAGGCGAAGAAGGGGATCATCTGCTGATGCAGGGAAGGGGGTTGCCTACGTGTTCCTGGGGTCAGGGCAGCGGGAACTGAGCCAGTCCAGGACAGCGCCAATTGGGCGCTCGCGCCCCAGATCATTGTGCAGTTCGTGGTAGTAGCCCTCATAGAGGCGCAGGCTCTTGTCTTCAGAGCCCATTTTGGCGAAAAACTCCTGAGTAGCTGACGGGACGACCACAGCGTCGGCAAGCCCCTGCATCATGAGGATTGGAAGTCGAACCTCGTTGGCACGTTCACTCACTTCCTGCATCGTTTCAAAGAACTCAACGACCCAACGAGCACTGCGCAGGGGGACGCCGAGCGAATCTCTCATGGCAATCTGGACCTCTTCCCAATCACGGGAGAGGATGTCCAGCGTACCGCGCTGGCGGAATGTGAGCTGGGGCCGGACTCGGTGTGTCAGTTCAAGGATACGCTTCAGGACCCGATTTACCGGTGAAAGGTCGTGCGATTGCAGAGAAGGCGAGGCGATGACAGCCAGATCTGCGGCACCCGGAGCCTCCATCAGATAGAGAAGGCCGATGAGTCCACCCATTGAATGTCCGTAGAGACAGAAAGGGAGGCCGGGGTTTTCCTTGCGAGCCATGGACAGGACCTGTGTTACACCGCTCAGGTAGTCGTGGAAGCCCTGGACATAGCAGCGCGCGCCGCCTGACCGACCGAAGCCCTGGTGGTCGTGGGCATAGACCAAGTAGCCGGCCTGATGGAGGGACTCGACCAGATGGCGATAGCGCCCGCTGTGTTCTCCCAGCCCGTGGAGGATGAGTACGACGCCACGCGGAGAGCCCACAGGACGCCAGCGGCTGTAGAATATGGGCAGTCCGCTCTCGCCGCGAAGGTAGCCGGTCGAATGCTGGAGACTCCTGTTGGGATGCTGTGCGTGCTGAAGCGAAAGAGGATATTCCTCTTCTGAGGGACAGAATTGGACGTCGCGGTTTGGGGTGCGGTTGGGGGAGTGACGACCGCGTCCACCTGTGTTGTGCTCGTTTTTCAGGTGTGATGGGGGACGGGCTGTATGGTCAACTCTTGCCTTCATGGCTTTCGCCTGACTCTTGGTCGTCATCTTCTTTTGACCGGGCCCCGGTACTGACGTCGCGGTCCTGCGTGGAATCAGGACCCTCCGGCGGCCATACCGAATCGTACCTGCTTGACCGACTTTCTTCCTGTTCTGCCGTCTCGCCGCTTGATGCTTCTGTCTCCAGAGCTACGACCCAGCGCTGCCAGGGAGCCTGTTGCCAGTCAAGTCCCAAACTCTCTAAGGAATGCCGGGATTCGTCCAAGTGGCTGTAACTGAAGGTACGTAGCCGCAAGCGAGTGGTCTGCCCCTGCAAAGTCCTCGCCATATAGGCGACAATCTGTCGTTCCGAATCGGTGCCCCATAGGCGGGGCGGCAGGGCGATGAGGAGCCGCAGTTCATCACGCCAACGGAACTGCTGAACGAACCCAGCCGCAGTCTCCTCCTGCAGTATGAGGAACACCTTGGAGGAGCGCAGAGTACTGGAGTGGATGGCGGCAATCATTTCGGTCTCTTCCGCCGATGCCTCCGGGTAGACCGAGGGCAACAGTTCGGACATGCGAGCCCCAAACCGGGCAGAGATCTGTGTGGAGATTCGAAAGCCTTCCGGTATCTCAGATGTGTCTGCCAGCGGCAACTCTCCGACCAGCTGCGAGTTCTGATAATCAGCCGAACCAAGACCGAGTTCGCCAAGTATCTGGGTGACTTCGGCCGGTGAGGCGGTGGCGAAACCAAAGTAGAAGTAGGGGTGGATGCCCTGGTCCTCAACGTGATCCAAGGCAGCGTCGATGAGGTCTGCGAAGTCCTCACGGTTGTCTTCTACGTTCAGTGGTTCCACATAGGCCCAGTCGAAGGTTCCTGCGGCATCGCCATCATATTGAACGATGACGAAACCCAAGATGCGGTCGCCCTCGGTTGCCACAAATGTATCCATCTGTTTGCCCAGAAACCGGGGACCAAACCAGTGCATAAAGAGGAGATTCCGCCACCAGCTTCCGGCGATCTGTTCCATGCTGCTGACATCGCTGGTGGTACCTGAGACAAGCAGTTTCAGGACTTCACGAACCTGTGAGGAGGTTGCCCTTCCTATCTCAGTGGCCATTCAGGTATTCCACGGCAAGCTGGATGCAGTCTCTTTCTCCGTCGTAGACCAGACGCTCCAGGGCGTCATCAGCTGAGGCCCATTCCACCTTTTGGACTTCGATACTGTCATCTGAGAGGGTTCCTCCCACTGCCCTCAGGAGGAAGAAGTCGACCTTCTTGTAGACCCTTTCCGGCACGGCGCGGGCGTACGTATCGAGATACTCGTAGCTTACTGTTTTGAGAAAGGATTCGAACCTGGTCTCGAGGCCGGTTTCCTCTTCGACCTCCCGCAGCGCTGCTGTCAGAGGCTCTTCTGATGGATAGAGCCGTCCCTTAGGCAGTTGCCATCGACGGCACTCCTTGTCGGTGGCGATGAGAGCGATCTGTATCGAAGTGCGGGCACTGTCCTGAAACAGACGGTAGGCAACTCCGCCGGCGGAGTGCGTATGGCGGACCGTGTAGCTGTTGGAAGGCTCCGGCTCTGTCTCACCGGCATCGGCGATTTGTTCACGGTCACGGCCGTCTTCATGGTGCGAGGCGTGGTTGTCTGCATTCAAAAAGTCCCGTTGAGACTTCATCGACGTCCCTTCAGAGAAAGGTAGTGTGCGTTCAAGGTAAGGATCCGGGTCTCTTGCTATTTGAGCAGTTCGTATTGCGTAATGGCAAATCAGGCTGGCGCGATCCCATCGTGTAATCCGCAAGAAAAATCTTTGCAATAAGCGGGCATTACATTAGCACTGCAATTGGAGGATGTAGATTCGATTCATGTTTCTGCAGGCCGAACGGTCGAGCCATTTCTTACTCAGTTTGTGTATCAAGTGCTGTGACGCTCTCTGAAACCGAAGCAGCCAGGCCGCGCGCAACCTGTTCCCAATTGTTGGGGGGAAATTGCGCGAGCTGAGGGGGCAGGAGCGGCGGCGTGGTAAATGGCAGGGCTGCCACCAACTCAGCATGCGACCACACGGTGCGGGCGCGTGCCAAGACTACGTGAATCTCCATCCACTTAGAAAGTAATACAAGCCACTGGGCCAGCGCTTCGCCGGCGCCCACCTCCGGCAATGCAGCCGGCTCGTCGGACGCGAACCGGAAGGCGATAGCGCCGCCCTGGTCGATCCACAGGCGCTGGGGAATTACCGGACCTGGCGACAGTTGCGCAGTGGTCCAGCGTGCGAAATGGCTGTGCAGAATCGAGATAATCGGTGGATTCAGCCACTCGGCCGCGGTGGCGATGGGCCGGCTCAGATGAGGATGGATAGGGGAGTTTTTGAGTGCTTTGTCGTCGTCGTACCAGTACCACATTGCCATGGCAAGTGCTTTGTCTCTCGAGAAATCCGGTTCCTGCTCTGACATGGAGTATCCACGCGGCGGCGGTCTTCGAGCATCAGACTGCGTCCAGCAGTCCCATTCGGGACGCTCCTGCGAGGGCTGGCCCAATCAGACTTAATGGTGCTCAAGTATCGAGGGTTCGCCCATTAATCTGAAACATGAACTGGCACAGATCATATCACAGTCAGTAGAAATCCGCAGACCGAAAGTCTGAAGAGAGAGTCTCTGGCTGCTTAAGTTTGAGCCTGTTTTTGTTCACTCAGATAGATGGATTGCCTGGCTCTTTTAGGCGCCGCGACCGCGGTCAGGCCGGGATATCGACATGCAGACTACTGGGATAGCGGGGCCAAAGCACGATTGGGGAATGCCGCCGGGAGTTGGAGTGGGGGATCAACTGAGGTATGATTCAGGTTCTGTGCAAGTTACACGTAGCTCACCCAGCAAGAGGGAAATTCCACGCAAGTGACCCGAAAAATGCCGGCGAAGGGGCGCCAGACATCGATCGCGCCGCCGCAGCTGGTGCAGTCCCCGACGCAATATAAGCAGTTTCTGAAGCATGTTTCCGATCAGCCGTGGCTGGCGCTAGATACCGAGAGCGACAGCCTCTTCCGCTACGCCCCCAGAGTTTGCCTGATCCAGATAACTGTCCCTGCCGATCCAGAGGGGAAACATTCGTTGTCCGGCATCAATGACGTTGTCGACTATTTGATCGATCCCTTGCGGTTGCGAGAACTGTCTGAACTGGGAGAGGTTCTGGCTGATGACTCGACTGAAGTCATCCTGCATGCGGCTGAGAACGATATTATCACCCTTCAGCGGGACTTTGGCTTCCGGTTGCAGCGGCTTTACGATACTCAACTTGCCGCCCGAATCCTAGGGCGGCAGGGCGTCGGGCTGGCCAAAGTGCTAAGTGAAGAGTTTGGCGTTGTAAGTGACAAGAGAATGCAACGCACGAATTGGGGGAAGCGCCCGCTGACCCGGGAGCAACTTACTTACGCGCAGATCGACACGCACTACCTGCCTGCACTACGCGCCCGCCAGATCAAAGAACTGGAAGAGTGTAAGCGGTTGGAAGAGGCGCTGGCCGCGTTTCGGATGCTGGAGAGGATCGAATACAGGCCGCCGGAGCCGCGCACTGTTTGGCATATGAAGCAGATCCGATCGGTGGATGAAAAGGATTTGGGCGTTTTGCAGGCAGTTTGGGAATGGCGAGAGAAACTCGCCGAGCAAGCAGACCGGCCGCCATTCAAAGTCCTAGGGGAGAACTCGTTGATACTCTTGTCCCAGAAGCGGCCGCATTCGTTGGCCTCACTCAGGGACATTCCCGGGCTCAATTCGCGCCATGTATCCTGGTTTGGAAAGGAGTTGCTGGCTGCGGTCCGGAGGGGTGAGCGTATGCCTGCACCTCAAAGGCCAGTGCCGATTCGGAAAGCAGATACGGTTCTCAGCGGAGCGGGAAAAAAGCGGTACGAAGCCTTGCGCCAGTGGCGAACCAAGACTGCAAAGGCCCGCGGCGTTGATCCCGATATAGTTTTCAGTAATGAGACCTTGCTGCAGATAGCAGCGAATCGACCTGTGACCTTGGCCGAGCTGGAGAGGATACCTGCTGTGGGGCGGTGGAAGGCAGAGAACTATGGTAATTCGCTCTTCAGTCTACTTGGGGACGGCCACGGCGATTGAGCGGCTGCCCGGCACATCCATGTAGTGACTATTTCCGCTTGAACGTGAGCCGGACAGGAGAGTTTTCAGGAGTCTTTGACGATTGTCTGGCCTGGGGTTGGCAGGTCCACAGTGGTGTCAATGCACGAGGGATCCAGAATTTCATGTAGCTCCCTCATGGGCACCGACAAGGGGTGCCCATGAGGGGCATTGGCAGGATTGCGCATCTCTGGTGCTGTGGGGCTGGGCACCCACAAGGGGTGCCCCTACGATGGGATGGCGGGGTGGAAGGGTAGGTCGTCGGGCTCTACGCTTGAGGATTGATGGGCGCTCGTCAAGCGGGTTGGAGCGCGAGTGGATTGGGTAGATCGTCTGCGCCGGCGTTTCCTTCGAATACGTCGACAAACTCCTCCTCTTCCAACGTTTCGCGTTCAAGCAAGGCCTCGGCCACTGCATCCAGACGGAGACGATGGATCCTGAGAATGTTTCGCACACGGTCGTGCTGTTCATTCACGATCCTTTGCACCTCGCTGTCCAACGCCTCGGCGACCTCTTCGCTGTAGTCGCGTTGCTCAGTCAGCTCCCTCCCCAGGAACGGATTTTCCTGCTGGCTTCCGATCTGGAGAGGTCCCATACTTTCGCTCATGCCGTACTTCATCACCATCGCCC
This sequence comes from Caldilineaceae bacterium, assembly GCA_028819675.1. The sequence continues at coordinate 12,001 of JAPPKT010000467.1, forward strand.
GCGCCATGCGCGTGATGGTCTGGATGTCGTCGCTAGCCCCGTTTGAAATGTCTCCGAATACGAGCTCCTCCGCCACACGTCCTCCGAGGCCCACAGCGATGCGGTCAATGAAGTAGGAGCGCGGCAGGAGGTAGCGATCTCGCTCGGGCACGGTCAAGGTGACACCTCCCGACATGCCGCGGGGAATGATGGAGACCTTCTGCAGCGGGTCTGCGCCCTTGACAACATGCGCGATGATGGCGTGGCCCGACTCGTGGTAGGCAACAACGCGTCGCTCGCGGGCGGTGATGAGGCGGCTGCGGCGTTCGGGGCCGCCCATAGCGATACGCTCAATCGACTCCTGCATTTCCGTCATGGCAATGGTGCGGCGGTTGCGCCTTGCGGCCAGGATCGCGGCCTCATTGACCAGGTTTTCGAGGTCGGCGCCGACGAATCCTGGCGTCTGGCGGGCAATCAGGTCCAGGTTGACGTTGGAGTCGAGCGGCTTACCTTTGACATGTACATCGAGAATCGCCCTGCGGCCCTGCAGGTCGGGGCGATCCATGGTGACACGCCTGTCGAAACGGCCGGGGCGCAGAAGGGCGGGATCGAGGATGTCGGGACGGTTGGTTGCGGCCACCAGAATGACGTTGGTATCGGTACCGAAACCGTCCATTTCCACCAGGATTTGATTGAGCGTCTGTTCGCGTTCGTCGTGGGAGCCGCCAAGACCGGTGCCGCGATAGCGACCGACGGCGTCAATCTCGTCGATAAAGACGATGCAGGGGCTGTTGCGCTTGGCCTGCTCGAACAGATCGCGGACACGGCTGGCCCCGACGCCGACGAACATTTCAACGAATTCTGAGCCGCTGATGCTAAAGAAGGGCACTCCGGCTTCGCCTGAGACGGCCTTGGCCATCAGCGTTTTGCCCGTTCCAGGGGGTCCGACCAGCAGCACACCCTTGGGGATGCGAGCTCCCAAGGCAACGAATTTCTGGGGTTCCTTGAGGAACTCAACGATCTCTTCAAGCTCCTGCTTTGCCTCATCGGCGCCGGCAACGTCGCTAAAGGTGACGGTGGGCCGGTCACCGACAAACATGCGCGCTTTGCTCTTTCCAAATGAAAGGGCCTGATTGTTGCCGGACTGGCTCTGTCGGAACAGGAACAGGAAAAGGCCGGCGATCAGTATGAGAGGGAGCAGGTTGATGACCAGAGCAAACCAGTTGCCCGAATTCGAAGGCGGCTGAACATTAATCTTGACCTGTGACAGCCTCTCCTCTGACACGCCCATTCCCTGCAAGGTTCGAGTCAGAGCAACGCTTTCCTCTTTGCGGCTGGCAAGGGGCGCCTCGCTGCCAGGGGAAAATATCTGTAGTCTTTCGCCGCGGACGTCAATACGGGAAACCTCGCCGCGCTCGATCTGCCTCGCAACGTCGCTCAGACTGATGTTCTGAGGCCTTTCGTTGGGGCCGTACACATTCAGGAAGAGGGCGGCGGCAGCCACCAGAATCAGCAGATATACGAATGCGTTTCGAGTCCAATTACCGCTCACAAAGTCTCCTTCGCCGGTCAGAGTTCACTGCATTGGGAGTATATCATAGAGACTCCCTCAATATGAAGTATTGCCAATTGGCAGCGCCTCGACTGTGTGCCGGATTCCTATCTGGCCATCAGTGGAGATTTCTTTGGAAAAGGGACCTGGATTGCGGCCGGATTGGGCATGAATCAAGTTTAGGCTTCATTGCCCCTGGCACTGTCAGGGAATCATGCGCGTAACTCGCCCAGTGACCTCTCATTCTGGCTGACGTATTCGGCGACCGGGCTTTCCACGCGTCCATAGCCGCTCCAGGTTTTGAACCCCAGAAGAGCGAGCAGTTCGGGAGAGGCATCTTCCAGCAGTTCGGGGCGGGCGCCTATGGTGAAGTTTTCCTGGGGACGGAACTGCGGACCGCAGAAGGTGGTGAGGAGACCGTAACGGTTCTCGGAACTGACATTTGCGCCTGTGCCGTGCCAGAGCCTCCCGTCAAATATCATCGCGGTGCCTGCCGGCCCCTCGGCAGCGAGCGTTTCGCCGTCACCGTCCCACTGTTTGGGGGGCCGGCCGCGGAGATGACTGCCGGGCACGAATCGGGTCCCGCCATTTTCGGTACTGAAATCGTTGAGCATCCACATAACGTTTACACAGACGCAAGGCGCGATCATGGGTGGAGCCACTTCGCCCTTCAGATTAGTTCGTTGGCGAGTGATCGAACCAACCGGAACCGGTGACGGCTCCCGGTTGACGGGGTTGGGCATCCACCACTGATCGGTATGCAGGTTCATGGCGACGCCGCCGGGCTTGGCGATATTGGCTGAGTAGCTGGAAAGCAGGTAGTCGTCGCCCAGCAGATGATCGACAACGGCGCGTACGCTTGCGGTGAAGAGAATGTCGCGGAAAACCCGGCCTTTATTGACCAGCATCCAGACGCGTTGATTTACGCCCCCGGCGGTAGCAGTATAGGCTTGCTGCCGCGGGCGTCCCTTCCCGTCCGTGAAGGCACCCCACTGTTGTTTGGGGCCGCCGTCTTCGAAGGCCGCGCCCTGTTCCAGTTCGGCGGCGGCCTGTTCCTTGAGTCTTTTTAGCGCGGCTTTCACAACTGCAGACTCCAAGGCGTTATCGATGAGACAGTAGCCAAAGTGGTCTATGTCGGACTTAGCCTGCGCGACGTATGTGGTCGCTTTGGGCAAGTTTGGGGTGGTGTGCATACAGGTCCTCCTTTTGGGACGATTTTGGATACTCTAATCTATTTTTGACAGCACGGCAATGGTCGTCTGCCCGGGCATTCAAGTTGAGAACCTCTCTGTTGCGTATTGCGTAATGCGTATTCGGTATTGCGTAGAGGTATGCACATCAGGCTATTGGCATGGAATAGTTCAGGGGAAATCTGCAAGCCGGGCTTGTACTTGCAGTGCGACCGGCATTCTCTCTCTTCGCGGCGCGGGAAACTTCGGTGGCGATCGCCTGCCTGCGTGAAGGTACGCCGATCAGGTGGGCCTGCAAGGCGCCGGTTGGCGGCGCTTATTGTCACCCACGTACATTGCTATCAGGCTGGGAAGTCCAGGTCCGCTATGGAACCTGAATTCATCCCAAACTGTTTCGAGCGTGGGATTGGCTGTGCTAGAATTGTCAGATATGGACAGTTTCGCCTTGCCTTGGACGGCGTTAGTCGCTCCCGTCGGGCCACCGCTCATTTTGACCCTGGGCAGCATTGTACTCTGGATTATGGGTGGCTTTGTGCGACCGGCCGCCCGCTGGCAGGCTTTTGGAAGTCCGACGGGAATCCTCAGTGGGATCGCCCTTCTCTTTTGGTTAATCGCTGCCGCCATGACGGTAGCGCTGCGCGTTCAGCCCACCGCCCCGGCTTACTCCATTCCCTGGCAACCTTTTTTCTCGCCGGGCGCCGACCTCCTTTGGGTCAGTAACGGCTGGAACTGGTATGTCTCCTGCCTCATCCTTCTGCTCGGCGGGGGAGGGCTGCTGTTTAGCGGCATTTCCTCGCCGAACAGCGAAATGACATTAGAAGAGAATTGGCATGGCAGAGCGATGACGCTTGCGCTGTCCCTAAACGCCATCTCAAGCGCTCTCTTCTTCGTCAGCAGCGGGAACCTCCTCACCGTAACTCTAATGTGGGTTGTGATGGACCTTTTTGTCATTGCCCGCAGCACGATCGTGCCCGAGGGGCCCGGGCCGTCGCCAACGCGTCAGTTTCAGGGCTTGAGCATGATGGGCGCGCTGCTGCTGCTGATTGGGCTGCTTCCGGCCGGGCAAAGCGGACCGGCCGAACTCCTGGCCGGGGGCCGCCTGCCTCAAGAGACGGTGATTCTGATGCTGGTCGCGGGCGTCATCAGGGCCGGCGTATATCCTTTGCATCTGTGGCTTTTGCCTCACAGAGGGGAAAGGCTTTACATGCCGGACCGCCTGATAGACCAGATGCCGCCGGCGTTATGCGGACTGTGGCTGCTGGGTTGGTCCAGCGGCCTGGCCGGAGAGGAGCTACTTGCGCGCCCTGAAATTGTAGCCCTGGCACTTCTGGGTCTGCTCGGTTCTGCAATCGCCACATTCACCACGACTACCAGGCAGGAACACACCACATTTGTACTGATCACCGCGGTGGGAATAGCAGGGCTGACGAGCATTTTGTCTGAAATCCGAGGGCCGGCTGCGGTTCTATGGCCAACGACGACTTTTGCCCTGGGAGGCGGCCTCTGGCTGATTGGTGAACGAATCTGGCGCGCCTGGCACTGGCAAATTCCGATAAGCGTGGGCGTCCTGGCCCTGGTCGGCGTTCCCTTTACGCCAGGATTTCTAACCCAATCGGTGGTGGCGCAGCTGTTGGTCGTAGGAAGCTGCCCGGACGCGAACACTCTTTGCGGACGACTTGGGGTGTTAATGTGGCCCCTATTTGCTGCATACGTAGTGACCCAGATGATATACGTCTCCTCGCTGTTACGGAGTTGGGACGGTGATCCGGAGGGCTCGGTATGGGAACTGAGCCCGAACGCATGGGTAATCGGCCGACTCCTGGCATATGTGGTTGTACTTGCCATTCCGCTGGCGACCGCCGGCCTCTTTCCGGCGATGATGACAAACCTTGCAAATCTTCCGGATGCCATTCCGCGCGGGGCAGGGAATCCCCCTAGTGCTGTTGCGGGCTGGCAGGTCTGGTTGACACTTGCCGGACCGCTTACTTTGGGGATTCTCCTGGCGATAGCCCGCACACAGGTCAGAGATGCACTTAGTGCCAGCGACAACAGACCCGGTACGCTGCCGACACTTCGGGCATGGTCGAGCCGGATTGCCCGCCTCGCCACGCTGGATTGGATTTCGCGGCTTACCCGGTGGGGGACGGGAAGGGCGGGCGCGGTGTGGGACGTGGGCCTGGAAATTGTAGAGGGCGGCGGCCACATGGGGTGGGTCGTCGTATTCGGCATCATCGGCTACTTGCTACTGAGTGCGTAAACAGAAACCGCATAAGGGCGGAGAGTTCGAACCTCCGATCCGGAGTGTGCTGCATTGCGCGAGGACCACCGGCATTCGAGAAGCTCGATTGCCTGGCATTAGTGTAGGACGGTTTTGATCCATGGCTGCGTTCTGGGCTTCGGTACCAGTGCATGTGCTCTTAGGATTCGCGGCAGCCATTCCCGTGATCCTATGGGACTGGCGGATCGCGCTGCCCGGAATCCTATTGGTGCAGCTGGGCACAAGCGTACTGACTGGCACAGTGTACGGTCTGGCAGCGCCCTGGCCGACGGTCCACTTTGGCGTGCAGGCGCTGGGCTGCCTGATTCTCTTGCTTTCCATCCTGCAGACAAGCAACGTTCAGGTCCGGACCTCAGGGGAATTCAGTTCCAGGCTCTTTCGCATGTTGATCCTGGGAATCGCGGCTCTGCTGGTTTGGAGGGCGACCGAAGGAATTGATTTGCCTCGTCTTGACGACGCCACCAAGGTGCTATTCATCTGGTTTGCAGCGGTGGCACTGATCACACTGGGCATGACCGAGACGGCCTTGTTCGGCAGCATAGGCATTCTGATGTGGTTGATTCCGGTTCAGGCTTTTATGTCGGTCCTGTTTCCCTTGCCAGCGGTAATCGTCTTACTGGGGATTCTGCAGATACTGGTCGCCTTGGCATGCAGCTTCCTGCTTCTCGCTGAGGACGATGCGCTTACGCTGATCGAAGTACCCTCCACCGACCCGGACCTGGCACCAGGCGTCCATCGCCGCCACAGCATTGCTTCCGGCGCCAGGGTCCTAGGGTATGGCATCGGATACTGGTTTTATACTCTTGTCAATCGACGTCGGAATACTGAGGCCAGAAACGGTTGAGGCACAAAAGCCCGATTCCGGGCAGACTGGTATGGTGTGGGTGATTTTCGGCTTCAGAGCAGTTTCTGTCAGGTTACCACACAGCTGCAAGATGGTAGTTCCGGGGCTGCCCAAGGGCGCATCAAGGACCACGACATTCAGCAATCCATGATCCATCTTGCTCTGCCGTCATTCCTGTTCAGTCTCCTCCTCCTGGCGACAATCTCCAGTTACATCCTGCGCCGATGGGAACAAGGTGTATCTCTGGTCATTGGCGCGATGTTAATGCTTGTCGGCGCGTTACTGTGGCAGTATCCGCTGGACGCGCCGCCGCTGACCCTTCCGCTCATTCCCGTGGAACTTGATTTGCGTGCAGGCATATGGCAATACGGTTTCCGCCTGCAGTTGACCCAGGGAAATGAACCGATCGTTGCAATCGTCCTCCTCCTGCTAGGATCGGGGCTTGTCTTGACGGCTGCGGCAAGTCAAGGGAGAGTGTTCCCACCCTCCATGTTGCTGGTTGGAGCGGGATACATTGGCATGGCGTTGATGGTGGATGCGCCGGTTTCGCCCGTGTTTCTGGTACCGGTTTTTCTGGCAATTTTAATGACGTTGAGTGTATTCCCTCTTCAAGTCAGCATCGGCGGCGAGGCGCTGAATTCCTTGCGGGCGATGCTGCCGCCCATACTGGCGACGCCATTCGTGTTGCTTGCGGCGTGGAATATGGAGCAGCTGCCTCTCAATCCTCAGGATATCCGGCTTGCGGCCGGAGGCGCACAGCTTCTCGGGGTGGGGCTCCTCATTCTGCTGGCGCCGGTGCCATTGCATAGCGGCCAGCCGCAGTTGGGCGAGTCTTCGCCCCCGATAGCGATGGCGCTAACATTACTCCTGTACCAGACGGTGGCACTCTATCTCTACTTTAAAGCCACTTCGAACTTCCCGCTGTTGTTGAACAGTACCGCCCTTAACGTGTGGCTGACCTCGACGGCAACGATCACATTGGTTTGGGGCGGAGTAGCGGCGGCAGCGGCCAGCCATCCTGGTCGTCTGCTTGGCTACGCCATGTTGCACGATTGGGGGCTGATACTCTTGCTCCTCGCCGGTTCTGACGAGGGCAGTCTGCCGCTGGTAATCTCGCTGTTTGCACTGCGCATCTTGAGCGCGATGAGCGCATGCGCGGGGCTGTCGCAGATCAGGCAGGCGGCCGGCAGTTTAGAAGCCGAAAACCTGCACGGTATCGGGGCTCGACTTCCCTGGAGCACCGCGGCCTTTCTGCTTGGCAGCCTGGGACTGGCAGGTTTCCCTTTGACAGCGGGCTTTTCCGGACACTGGTCGGCAATTCAGGCGCTGGCAGAAGGTGATTGGCGCTTCGCGGCGATCGTGTTGATTGCAAGCGGCAGTGTCATTTTCGGGTTCGTGCGAATGGTGGGCATCTTCTTTGGGCGACATGCCTATCCTCAGCTGCCGCGCGAGAGGCCGCTGGGCGTGGTTTTCTCCTTGATGGCGATTGTGCTGGTCACAAGCATGGCCATCGCACCTCAGTTATTTGAGGGACCGCTGGTCAGGACCCTGATGGCAATTGATTGACCAGAGGCAAAAACTAAGCGATGTTCTGTGTGTGTACTGTGTGCGGTCTGTCCGGGCGGAATGGACCGTCAGTATATCTGTAGCGGGCTCGCGATGGTCATCGCGGTGGACGTTGGGCATATGTGGGAGTTGATTTGCCTGCCTTGCCTGCGCCGGCACCTATTTGGAATCTGCAAAGAGGTGGGGTGGGGGGGTGAAGCCTGGTCGCAGCGGGTCATCAAGGTCGTATTACCACGCACTCGCTGCGGCGGGGGTTGTAGGAGAGGGGGCGTTGCGGGGGCGGAGCCCCCCCACAAGGGAGGGCCGAA